>JAGKWN010000197.1 GCA_021151805.1 Cytophagaceae bacterium
GTTATATATTATTAACTAACAGATATGGATCAAAGTCTGATGGCAGCTATTGCCGCATCGATCACTGCATCTGTAGTAGTCGCTGCCGGATCAATCAGTTGAACAACATCCGGCGGAATGCCATTTTCATACAGGTTACCATCCATATCCCAGGTTTGCGTTACAGAGAAACGATACGTCCAGCCGTTCGGTAGTTGTCCGCCATTCGGCAGACCCATACCACCGCCTGTAGTGTCGCCCATCACGGTTACATGCGGCAGGCTGCGCATGGCAGTTGTGAAGAACGAGCCCGAACTGAATGTTCCGCGGTCTGTCAGCAGATATATTTTCTTGGTATAATTAGTGCCACCCGAAGGTTCAATGCTGATATCTTCCAGGGATGAAAAATCATTATGCCCCTTGCCTTCCTTGATACGTGTTTTGTATACCACGGATTTGCTGCCCATGAAATGCGATACCAGGCGTGTCATATCTGTAGCTGCACCACCACCATTCTGACGGACATCGATAATAATACCTTTGGTATCTTTATAGCGATTCAGCATATGATCAATCTGGTCATCAGTCATGGTGCCAGGAAAAGAAGAGAAAATGATGTAACCAACATCCGTACCACCACCAACGAAGTTGTGCTGAAATGGCGAGTTCAGATATCCATCCTGACCAATATAATATTGATATACTATCCGGGGATCAATATTCTGCGGCCCTTTCCAGTCAAAATGATAATCTGATGTATTAAAATTCGAGATCAGGTTTACGTGACCGTCTTTCAATTCATTCAGCATATTGCCCATCACGATAAAGCATTCTTCATCGCTCATGCCGTCCTTGATCTGTGCACGGTAGGTATCGTGTATGGCATTCCAGTCTATGTTGTTGTATTCGAAGAAGGAATATTTTTCATCGCACTGTTTCCATAAATATTCAAAATTCTCTACATTATCATTCGTCTGCTGGTTCTTTTCAATAAAGATCCGTTCACACGAAAACAAAACCGTGCTGCAGCATATAGTAAGTATATATATAATTTTTTTCATGATACTATTTCAATTTTAAAACCAGGGAAACTAAAAACAGGTGATTCGCCATCTGGAACTGGTCATACTTCTTGCCAGTCAACAATAGATCCCAATCATAAGTAAAACGCAGGATATTGTTATTGAACACCTGCTGTTCGTACATCAGGTTGGTAGAAAGGCGAAAACCACTAAAGGCTGAAAATTCATAGCCTTTAAACGGATTCGGTTTTGGTTTGCCATCCAGCCCGCCGGTTGAGGTGTAGATATATCCGTTGCGGAAGGTATTGTTCATTACAGGGATATTCAACTGGAAAAACGTATTGCGGTAACGCGGATTAAATTTCAGGAACCAGATTTTTTTTGTTTCCGTGATGACGATCTGGTGCGAAGCTTTTGCACTTAAAAAAAACGTTGCAAATACCTCTGAACCTAAAGCATTGTTCTGAAGCGCAAGGTTTGTTCTCAGATCTCCCCAGGCATCAAACGTACCGCCGACTTTGACATTCAATTTCTCATTTGAAATCGGATTGATCTTCCAGAGCATGGTGTATCGCAAAGAAACAGACTTAAGCTCACTGATCATTTTAGCATCTTCGAAATCGAGCCCTTTCACCTTATATTTACCGGCGCTATAACGGGCCTGTATAAACATGTCCTTTTTATCCGAAGGGCGGTCTACAAATACCGAAATGGTTTTTGCCGTACCGGAATAAAAGAGCGGCGAAGTGGCATAATCACGGAAACGACTAATGTTGTTTCCAATGCCAACGCCGGCATAGATAGGCCGTTTGATTTTAACTTTTGAAGAATCATCCTGCATAATAGATGACTCCGACCTTGCTGAGTGGAACAGACCAATGCCCAACAGTGCGAGTAATAGATAGTTTTTTTTCATTAGGGTGCATTAAAAAGTAAAATAAAATTTATTGGTAAAAAGAATTCTTAAAACGAATAAGGAATGCTGTATATGATAAAGAAGATAAATGATAAAGTGTAAAAATCTCCTTTATAATTTATGTTTAACATTTTATTAAATTTGTTAAACAAACATAAATAGCAAATTTTACAAAAACAAATCCATATCTTAAACATTTTAAATAATGTATATTACTATTTAAATATTACCCTCCGTTCTGGATGGGTATAATTAAGTATTTCATGAAGCAATCACGCTCTTTGGGCATAGGAGAATGATTCAGCCCTGGCTATGCACAGGACACCCATACACAGCACTGCAAGTGACAGGTTGTTTTTTTTCCTCAGGGGTGAAAGATCGAAAAGATTATATTGAAAATTATCCTGAAAATTATTTGTTATAATT
This sequence comes from Cytophagaceae bacterium, assembly GCA_021151805.1. Lineage (GTDB taxonomy): Bacteria > Bacteroidota > Bacteroidia > Cytophagales > Cytophagaceae > Cytophaga. Next base: position 2,344 of record JAGKWN010000197.1, read on the forward strand.
TTTAAAACAAATAAACAGCGTGTTATTTAATAATGATCGTTATCATTATTAAATGCAACAGATCCCGCTTTCCCACGTAGCTCTTCAATGCTCCCGACGGAGCATCAGTAGAGCCTTCCATTGGCTACAGCCAGGGCTAAAAATATAATTCATAGTTATAGTTATCCTTATTCCTCGCCGGCAAATTTGCTCAGGATCTCGCTGACTTTACCAGCATCTCTTGATTCTACCAGATAAAGTACATCTCCATTCACATTCCATTTACCTGTTGGTACAGAAGAAAGTTCGTTGATCTTTCCTACTTCATTGGCATCATGGTATGAATCACAAAATACAAGGCTGATGGTAAGAGGTACTGATGGATCTGCAGAAACAAAACGACAGGCATCCTGGATCAGGTCTGAACGTTTCCAGCTCCTCCATTCAAAAGGCGCAGGGCTAAGATTTGTGTTAATGCTGTTTAAAAAATATTCAAACCGTTTGGCATTATTATGCTGAATACTCAGGGTAATTTTATTTTTCATGGCTGACAAATCGTGATCGTTTTAATAAGTATACAAAAAAGCATGGCAAATTCCCACGGCTAAAGCCGTGGGTTAAACAAATATGTTCAATTTCTGCTGACGCAAACATTCACTTGTGCTTTTCCCTAACCCTGATCTATGGCTCCGCCGCCCTTCTCCGTGGTCTGTGGCACACAGAACACTGTGAGAACTCCCCGCAGCGGATCAGGATCATTATTGATTGGCTATACAAGGATTATAAATCATTTTTATCTTCTCCGTGGTCTGTGGCACACAGAACACCGTGAGAACTCCCCGCAACGGATCAGGATCATTATTGATTAGTTATACAAGGATTATAAATCCTTTTTATCTTCTCCGTGGTCTGTGGCACACAGAACACCGTGCGAACTCCCCGCAACGGATCAGGATCATTATTGATT
>JAGKWN010000072.1 GCA_021151805.1 Cytophagaceae bacterium
CAATTAAATGTATACTTGCCAGTGTACAATTTAAAGATTTTCAAAAAGAGCCCTTAATTCCGTTGCTTCTGCAGGTTTCATTCTGCCTGCCAGAATCAAACGAAGCTGTCTTCTGCGTAGGGCACTGTCAAATAGTTCTTTTTCCCTTTCGGTTTCCGGAATCACTTCGGGAATAGGCATCGGTTTTTTGGATTCGTTCAAGGCTACGAAAGTGAAAAATGCTTCATTGCATTTTGTTTTCACTTTGCTCAGAACATCTTCGGCCCATACTTCAATATGTACTTCCATAGAAGTAGTAAACGCTCGGGTAACGGTTGCCTGCAGCGTTACAATATTACCTAATGCAATAGGTGCCTTGAATGAAACATTATCTACCGATGCAGTTACTACACCCTGGTTGCAGTGTCTTAATGCGCATATAGCGCCTACAACGTCCATCAGATACATCAGCCTACCACCCATCAGGTTATTTAATGTATTGGTATCATTGGGTAATACCAGCTCGGATTTAATTACCAATGATTCGCTCGGATGTTTTGCTTGTAGTGTCATAGTTTATTTGTTTGGGCATTCCAACCGTCTTTACCTACAAGAGGTACAAAACGGAAGTCACCGCATTCTTCCTGTGTAATTTCTTTTTCACTGACTTTGGTTAAACGCAGCATCTTTTGATTTTTCTGGTCACCAACTGGTATTACCAGGATACCTCCAACTTTCAATTGGTCCAGTAATTTTTGCGGTACATATGGAGCACCTGCCGTTGCCAGAATTCTGTCGTAAGGACCGAAGCGGGGAAGACCTTCGCTACCGTCACCGCAAAAAAACTGGGCATTGTAGCCCATGGAGTTGAGTAGTTTTTTTGCTTTCTCAAATAAGCTTTTGTGGTATTCAATCGTGAAAACCGTAACGCCCATTTCAAGCAATACACAGCACTGGTAGCCTGATCCGGTACCTATTTCCAGTACTTTCATTCCCGGAGATAGTTTCAGTAGACTTGTTTGTGATGCAACCGTATACGGCTGGGAAATGGTTTGTCCGTCGCCAATAGGAAAGGCCTTATCCTGATAGGCATGTTCGAGAAAGGCATTATCTAAAAAGATATGTCTGGGTACCCGGTCAATGGCCTGTAAGACTGCTTCGTCCTGAATGCCCTTGTCTCTAAGTACTTTAATAAGCTTTCTGCGCAATCCTTTGTGCAAATAGGAATCCTCAGGCATTTTTAATTTGTAATTATTAATAAATATTTTGAATACTAAAATAGTTCTACTTCTTCGGATTTAATAATTTAGTGTTGAAAATAGATATTGACACCCGGTATAAATTTTTACAAAACCTTGAAAAGACCGTACTATAGTTTAATTCCCGCATCTTTAGATTTTATTGCTTCGGTAGTAGCCTGGATCGTATTTTTTTATAACCGTAAGCAATTGCTACACGAAGAACCTGAAAGTTTTCATGTTTCATTGATCGTGAATGCGGCTGTGATTGGCTTTTTCTGGGTCAGTTTGAATATTCTGGCTGGTTCGTATTCGGATATTTTTGGTAAAACGCGTATAAAAGAATTATTTAAAGGGTTTAACGATACGCTGATCGGCGTGGTGATCATATTCTTTACCTTATTGCTGGATGATGAGGGTATCAATGAATACAAAGAATATTACAGAACTTTTACTGCGTATTTTATCATTCAGTTTATCTGTTCTTCTTTTTCAAAAATTATTTCATTCACGTATCTCCGGGAACAGGTTGCCTCCGGTAATATCACGTTCAACACGTTGCTGGTAGGCTCAGGCAAGGCTGCACGCAAGGTATACGACGAACTGCAAAAACGCAAGGACACGCTTGGCTATTCAATCATTGCTTATGTGCCAGTCGCAAAAAACAGTCAGGATTTATGCGCATCTGTATTGAAACCCATCGGAGATCTGGAGCGCATCAATACGGTTATTCATCGTTGTCATATTGATCGGGTGATTATTGCGCTTGAAAAAGATGAGCATGCTTATCTTGAACAAGTGTTGGGAGAATTAGAAGGAGAGTCGATCAAAACAAATATTATTCCTGAAAATTATCAGCTGATATTAGGCTCGGTAAAAGTGAAATTGTTATCAAACCTGCCGTTGGTGGAGATCAACCAGGATCTGATCCCGGTGTGGCAGAAAGTATTGAAGCGTTGTATTGATATATTTTCAGCCTTGCTGGTGTTGATCATCGGTATGCCGTTTTTAATTGTTGTTGCGTTGCTTACAAAGCTGAGTTCGAAAGGACCTGTTTTTTATAAGCAGGAACGCATAGGCAAAAATGCCAAGCCGTTTAAGATCATTAAATTTAGAAGCATGTACATTGATTCTGAAAAACTAGGCCCGGCATTGGCAAATGATAAAGACAGTCGTATTACACCCTGGGGAAAAATCATGCGTAAAACGCGTCTTGATGAGTTTCCTCAATTTTACAACGTGTTGAAAGGAGATATGTCGCTGGTTGGTCCTAGACCGGAGCGCCAGTTCTTTATTGATCAGATTATGAAGACGGCACCGTATTACAAACATTTGCATAAAGTTCGACCAGGTATCACGTCTATGGGACAAGTGAAATTCGGCTATGCAGAAAATGTAGATGAAATGGTTGATCGCCTGCGATACGATATCTTATATATTGAAAACATGTCGCTCTCACTGGACCTCGAGATCATGCTGGATACTGTGCTGATCATGTTCCAGGGAAGAGGAAAGTAATTATGAATTATGAGTTATAAATTATGAATGGATTATGATTCATTCATAATTTATAACTCATAATTGAATTCAACAGCAAACGAAAAATGTTTACAGGAATTATAGAAAGTCTTGGGATTATTGAAAAGATTGTTGAAGAGCAGGGGAATCTGCATTTCACGGTTAGGTCTTCGATCTCGCATGAATTAAAGATTGATCAGAGTTTATCACACAACGGCATTTGTTTAACGGTAGTTGCGCTGGGCGATGATACGCATACCGTAACCGCTATCCAGGAAACAATCCGCAAAACAAGTATCTCCGAATGGAAGCAGGGCATGCATGTGAATCTGGAGCGTGCTATGTCCGCACACGGTCGGTTCGACGGACATATTGTACAAGGTCATGTAGATCAGGTAGCGCTTTGTACACAACGCCGGGATGATAACGGCAGCTGGCTGTTTACTTTTCAATACGATGCATCCTTAGGGAATGTAACGGTTGAAAAAGGTTCTATCTGTGTGAATGGTATTAGCTTAACAGTTGTCGACTCCAGAGATGATGCGTTCTCCGTAGCCATCATTCCATATACCTTTGAGCATACTTCGTTAAAAGAATGTGTAGTTGGTTCAAAGGTGAATATCGAATTTGATATACTGGGAAAATATGCCGCGAAATTGTTGGGAAGAAAGTAAATCAGTTGTTAGTAAATAGTAGTCAGTGCTTAAATGTGTTTCTTAAAACATAAACACAGGTGGGTTAGACACTGATCATGATATTCTGTCTAATCTTATTTTTTCATATCTGCATGTCAGTTCACATCCAATACTCTTACCAACTTCCTGAACCTGCCCTGGCAGATTTTGTAGAATCTTTCTGGGTGCTGGAAAATCTTTCGGATGAAGCAAAGGAGATTGTTGTATTGCCCGATGGCAGTTTTGATGTATTCTTTGGTTATGCAGCCAATGAACCATTCCATGTAACACTTTCAGGCATTGCAACTGAGTCTTCCCAGGCCATGCTGGCGCCGCGTACCGTCATGTATGCAATCAGTTTTAAATTTTTAGCGCTTGAATATATTCTGAAAACTTCCGTAGCTGATACAGTCAATGCTGTACGTTATCTGCCGGATAATTTTTTAGGAATTCATAAAGATGATCTGAATGGGTTGGATGCATTTGTAAAGAAAGTTTCTCATGCATTACAAGCAGATGTTCAGGTCAGCGTCGATAGCAGAAAGCATAAGCTCTCACAATCTATTTACAAATCAAAGGGGAGTGTCTCCATACAAGACGCTGCAGATACATGCGGTTGGAGCAGTCGCCAGATCAATCGGTACTTTCAGCAATGGGTTGGTATTTCTTTGAAAAACTACTTAATCATTTTGCGGTTCAGGGCTTCATTTGAACAGATTAAAGCAGGGAAACTTTTTCCGGAACAGCATTATGCCGACCAGGCACATTTTATCCGCGATGTAAAGAAATTTGCCGGAGTGATTCCCAAAGCACTTAACCAGAATAAAAACGACCGATTTATACAATTTTCTCTTTTGAAGAAGAAGTAATTTTGAAGTATAGATTTAGAATTGCCTCTACAGGCGACTCTAATATCTGAAAACAGATTATGGATTTAAATTCAAAAGAAAATGGAACAATCAATCATTAATACAAAGAAAATAGCCATCGTTGGCGGTGGCCCGGGTGGTTTAACACTTGCGCGTTTGTTACAGCTAAAAGGAGCAGATGTGAAGGTGTATGAACGGGATATAAATAAAGATGCACGTGTGCAGGGCGCAACGCTGGATCTGCACGAAGAGTCGGGACTTGCGGCATTACAGGAAGCAGGTTTGATGGATGCTTTTCATGCCAATTACCGTCCGGGTGCAGACAAGATGCGCCTGGTCGACAAGCATGCGGCTATTTTTTTCGAAGATGTATTTGAAGGTGAAGAACAATTACAGCGTCCGGAAATAGATCGCGGTCCGCTTCGTAAGATTCTGCTGGAATCGCTGCAGCAGGAGACAGTTGTATGGGACAGTCATTTATTGAATGTACAAAAAATAGCTACAGGCTGGCAGTTGAATTTTCATAATGGTACTACCACGGCTGATATTGTTATTGCTGCCGATGGCGCCAATTCTAAAATCCGTCCGTTGATCACACCATTGAAACCTTTCTTTTCCGGGGTTACCATTGTAGAAGGTACCGTATATAATTCTGAAAAATCTGTTCCTGCACTGCATACATTACTAAATGGTGGAAAGATCTTTGTCATGGGCGACTCTAAAACTATTATTGTAAGTTCGAAGGGCGACGGCAGTCTGGTATTTTATGCGGGCATCAATACAGCTGAAGACTGGTCGAAGAATTGTGGTGTTGATTTTAAAAATGCCGATGAAGTACGCACCTGGTTTAAAAATACCTTTGCAGACTGGGCTCCGATCTGGTTTGAATTGTTTGATCAGGCTGAACCGCAATTTGTAGTGCGTCCGCAATATTGCATGCCGCTGGATCAATGCTGGGAAACGCTGCCTGACATGACCATGCTGGGAGATGCGGCCCATCTGATGCCGCCGTATGCTGGCGAAGGGGTGAATATGGCCATGAAGGATGCACTGGAGTTGAGCCGTTGTTTATACGATCCATCGTTTGCTACGATTCAGGAAGCATTAGCTGGCTATGAAAAGCAGATGAATACACGGTTTGCAGAGATCGGTAAAATTACGTTGGATCAGACGGCTTCTTTACATTCAGAGGCAGGACTTGAAAATCTCCTGGCCATGTTTAAGGGCGAGTAAGTAATAAGTAATAGTAATCAACGTTACGGATAAAGCTTTTAATTTTTAAAACATGATGAAAAAAGTATTCAGTATTGTTTTTTGCATGATCATCGGGCAAATGACATATGCCTATCCGATCGTACCACATCCGCTCAGACTCTTAATTTCCGAGTCTCCGTACATTGTGTATGCCGATGTAGTTGCGATAGCTCCTTTATCTGATACAATTGAATGGCTTGACGATAAAGCTATACTTTTTGTAAGAGATATATACCAAGGAGAAGTTGTTAAGGATACTATTGAAGTGCACTTCAGTCCAAATATGATTTGTCCGGCGCCGGCCCGTTATAAAGCAGGCACTTCGGTTCTGGCATTTCTGTATAAAGACGATAGTCTTGATTTTTATGAAACCTATGCGCTCTCATACGGCTGTAAAGAAATCAATGCGCCCGAAGAGATAGCCGTTTATAAAACACGGATACGTGAAATGCAGGATATTAATAGGATGCAGGATTCGATTGCAAGGAACAGTAAAATAAAGGATTGGTTGATTGCTTGTGCTGTAAATCCATACACCAGATGGGAAGGCGTGTATGAGCTGTCTCCCGGCAGTGATTTTATGTCGTATTACGATTATAATACAGATAAAACAACCGTTCTTCAAACCTTATCCGAATCACAGATTGCAACGCTGCGACAAGCTTTACTAAAGACTGATTCTTTATCTTATCAGGATATGGGTTTGATTGATCTGGTAGGAACGAAAAATGATACAGAACTGCTCACATTTTTAATCGACAGGTTTAAAAAAACAGACGGTGAATATATATGGGTCAGAATAGAGATCATGGATCGGATCGCAGAAATTTCTGATCGTAATGACTTGAAAAAAATAGTAAAGAAGATAAATAACGTTGATTATTTTGATTATAAATACGAAGAAAAGACAACGCGATTAGCAAAGAAGTTTACCGATTTATTATAATCAAAAATAATCCGCTCATTGAAACATGTACTGCATTTTCAATGAGCGGATTTAAAATTAATTCATTTTTGTTGTCATGAATGTGTTGATCGCTTCTGCAAACTTCTCTGGAGAATCAGAAGTTTCTAAAGCCTTCTTAGACTCAGCAAGGAATTGTTTCATTAATTCTGCAATCTGAACAGGTGTTTTAGGCCCACGTGCAATTGGTGCAGGGAAGTACCATTTGCCATCTTTCTTAACCATATCCGCTTTTGCTGTAGAAGTAGTATTGTTTTCTACAATAGCAGCAGTTACTGAAGCTGTCGTATCTGTTTCAACATATTGTCCGTCTACCATTTTATCGTATGGTGTTGGAGTTGTTGTCATTGCTAATAAGAAAGTACCCATGCCATATGCTTTTGAAAAATCTTCACCGAATTTTTTCTTGCCTGCTTCCATAAAAGCATCTGCTTCAGGTTTCAAATCTTTTAAGCTTAATATAGCGTCAACATTGGCTTCCTCTTCCGGTGTTGACCAGTAGTAGCATGATTTTAACGCTTTTGTATCACCGTTGGCATCTTTTGCAGCAACAATAAGCTCTTTAGGTGTTGCGCCTCCTTTTGGAGAAACGCTGCACGATTCAAAAAAGACAATGGATAAAAGAGCAGATAATGCTAAAATTGATTTTTTCATTTGTGTCGTGTTTAAAATTAAAATTATAGAACAAGTTTAATATAATTATTATTAAAAAGGGGGGATTGCAGATATTACTTTTAAACAGGCTGGTGATTATTTTTATTGAAGTATTTTTGTTGAATCATTCTTTCCAACCGAAGAATAAAATACGTGCCGGCCACGCCAACCAGGGCTCCGCAGAATACATCACCTGGGTAGTGTACCCCAAGGTACACACGGCTTAGTGAAACAATCAATGCCCAGAAAAACAGCAGGCAGATCCAGATTTTTTTCGAGAAAACATTTTTCAACGTGAAGAATGTAAATACGGCAAATGTATTTGCGGCGTGAGAAGAAACAAACCCATACATACCGCCACAGACGCCCTCTATCAAAAGCAATTGCGGTCTCAATACATCGTTATTACAAGGACGCAGACGTTCAAAATAAGGTTTGAACAGGGCCGATGCTATCTGGTCTGCTAATGCAATACAGCACGTAAGTAAAATCAGGTTGATCCAAATTCTTTTCGGATCAGACTTGTATAAAAAAAACAGGAGCAAGGCATAGAATGGAATCCATGTATATTTGTCGCTGCAAAACAGCATAACCTGATCCATCCACGCATTTTTCCAGGCGTGGTTGATCCACAGGAGCAGATCAATATCAATTTGCTGTAAACTTTCCATTATAGTGCTAACCAATCCGGTTGGGCTTTCAGCCATTCAATTGTTTTTGCTTCCTTGCTTTCAGCAGCTGGCTGGAAATCGTATGTCCAGTTGGCTTCAGGAGGCAGGCTCATCAGAATCGATTCGATACGGCCGTTTGTGTCCAGGCCGAATTTCGTTCCTCTATCGTACACCAGATTGAACTCCACATATCTTCCTCTGCGCAGCTTCTGCCAGTTACGCTCTTCGCTAGTGAACGGTTTGGATTTATTATCTGCAATCAGTTTGGTGTAAACTTTCGGAAACAGATATCCCAGTGCACATACAAACTCAAATAGTTTTTCTTTGCTGATCGCTGCATCACTGCCCATGCGGTCAAAGAAGATCCCGCCTACACCTCTTGATTCACCACGGTGTTTGATGTAAAAGTATTTGTCAGCCCATTCTTTAAAAGTACTGTAAAAGCTTTCGTGAAACTGATCACATGTGTCTTTTAATGCCTGGTGAAAAGCGATCGCTTCTTCTTTCACAACATAGTGTGGTGTAAGATCAATGCCGCCGCCAAACCACCAGGTACCATTCGTCATTTCAAAATAACGGATGTTCATGTGTATGATCGGAACCCATGGATTGGTTGTGTGCATCACAATGGATACACCTGTTGCATAAAAATCAGACTTCGGTAGTTTCAGTGCGTTCAATATGTTTTCAGGAGTCGGGCCATGTACAGCAGAAAAGTTTACGCCACCTTTCTCAATAATGGCGCCGTCTGTAAGGATTTTGGTTTTACCGCCGCCACCTTCCGGACGCTTCCATTCATCTGTCTTGAATGTGCCTTTGCCATCTGCCGTTTCGAGCTGCTGGCATATATGTTGCTGAATTTTTTGAAATTCTGTTTCTATCTGTTCTTTGGTAAGCATAATCAATTAGAAAGGATAACCTAGACTGAAGTTATAGAGCGGACGGTTGTTCTTGTCTTCAAATTTAAACAATACAAACCGATCTTCCACAGGATGCACCGGATCCCATGCTTTGAAGGCTATATCAAGGCGCACAATAATAAAGGTAAAGTTCAAACGTACACCAACACCGGTACCCACAGCTATTTCGGAAAAGGATTTAAATCCCTTGAATTCCCCACCCGGACGGGTTTTGTCTTCTGCAATCAGCCACACGTTACCAGCGTCAACAAAGTACGCACCTTCGATGAAGCTGTATAATTTTCTACGAAGTTCGAAGTTTGTTTCAATAACAATATTACCCGGCTCTTCATTGGTGTATTGGCTGGTGTAATCCGGATTGGCGTAAGAACCCGGACCTAAACGTCTGTATCGCCATGCTCGTATGGAGTTGGAACCTCCGGCAAAGAAATATTTTTCATAGGGAAGTACATAGGTACCATGTTGCTTGATCCCTGATACACCATAGGGTTTAGATAAACCTACGTTTACACGTGCTGCGAGTACGGTTTTAATTTTGATCGGTTTGTAATATCTGAAGTCGGCCTGTATCTTGTAGTACTGATAATACTGCAGGCCGAACAATTGATTTTCGGGTTCCTTCGTAATGGTTTTATTGATAAAGTTGGGTACAATGCCACCTAATTCAAACGATGGTTTGAAATAAAACGAAGGTGTCTTCTTGCCGAATGCATTATTACTGAATGTATAGGCAAAGTTCATATTCGTAACAATAGAAGGAAGAAAGCTGATGTAAAGGTTATTCCCGTTTAAACGTAATTCATTCAGATAGTCAGCAAATTCAACCATGTTAATCGTACTGTTGATGATGTTGATATCAACAGGCGAGAACGTGAAATACGAGTACTGGCTTGTTTCCCATAAATAGGTAAACTGAGAACGAAATCCATAACGATCGTATTCGGGTCGCTGAGTTGAGTTGTAACCAAAGGTCACACGTGTCTTCGGATTAAACTTTGCCGCCGCAAACCGCAGCCTGGTAGGAGTGAGCAACTGCGGAAAAGTGAGGCTGGTGTTGATGCCCCATTCTATGGTTTGTAATTTGTTTTGATTGTCAAGAACGGATGCTTGTCCTTCAAGTGCATACCGCACACCGAAATCAAAAATCTCATAATTACCGAAAATGTTCCGGTTACGGAAATTTATATTAAAGAATGGACCTGGTAGCACGCCTTGTACAACGTTTACACCGTATTCCTGCGAGATCTGAAACTTTTGCAAACGGTTGGTGTAGATCAGCATGTCAAGAAGATTGGAATCTCTTTTCACCATATTCACATTTACAAAACGGAACATATCCATGGAGCCTAGCTGCTGCTGGGTTTTGATCAGTGAGTCTTGTTTGTAGTAACTGTACGGACGTGTACGTATTTTGCCATCAAGTATTTTATAGTTGTAATGAATCTGTCTTCTACAATATTTGATGTGGTTGAATGTAAGGGTATCCGGATTGTTCAGTGAATCAACGGCATTGCGGACAGGAATGTATACAACCGAGTTGATCTTGAATCGCGTGTGTACAGACTCTTTCGGATCATCAATCTCTGTGATCATCTTGATTGCATTGTCGCCAATGGTTGAGTCAACAACGAAGTTTATGTAATCTTTTGAAAATTCGTAGTAACCATTATTCTTTAACAGCTTGTAAATACGGTCACGCTCCAGTTCAATTTTTGTTTGGTCATACCACGCGTTCTTGTCCAGCTTAGATCCTTTTGAGGTAGAAACGATTTTATAAATGGCTGTATCCTGGATATCGTAATCAAAAGATTTTAAGTAATACTGTTTGCCTTCATTTACTTTGTATACCACAAAGGCCTTTCTGCCCAGCGTATCAATCTTGTAGGTTACGGTATTGTTGAAAAAGCCCTGGCTGAATAAATAGGTTGAGATCTGGTCTTTGGTAAAACGGATCACGTTGGTGTCCAGTATCGATGGGTATTCTCCGAAGGATCCCATCATCCAGTTGCCTTCAACCAGTTTAGCCTTTAATTTTTCAGTCTTCTTTTTTTTCTTTGCCATCAACGACAGATAACGTTTTTCTGTCAATGGTTTTTTAGTGATCTTTTTATCGTATTTATTTTTTGTGGCAAGGATCTGTTGTTGTATGTAACTGGTATCGTAAAACGATTTTCCCATGTAATGGATCGTAAGATAGGGCGTCAAACCAAACAGTTTGTATTGTGCTTTTTGTTTGTAAAGTTTTTCAAGTTCCGCTGAATTAATATTTTTTGCTCCTTTTGTTTTTTGGGAGTAGAGCATGTACTTGCCTTTGTAATCCGGATCAGATGCAAAATAATTGATAGATGGCTTGCATCCCTGAAGCAGAAGGATTGCGAGTATGGTTGTAAAAATGTAATATAGTAGCTTCAATTCTTAGGCAAATGTTAACGAAACAGACCGTAAAATTCACTAAATCTCTTCAAATTAAGAAATTTCGCAGACTTTATAATCAATTTATTATAGAGGGTGAAAAGACTGTGCTTGAAGTACTAACGTCTGATTTTAACATTCAGAAATTGCTGATCACTTCATACTTTCAAAATAAGTATAAAAAAGAGTTACAGCCTTTTTCAGATCGGATTGAACTGGCCGGTGATAAAGAGCTGGATGATATTGGCAGTCTGCAGAGCAATGATTCGGCAATAGCGATCTGCGAAATTAAAAACTATGAATTACCCAAGGTGCTTAACCCGGAATGGGTGCTTGTACTGGACAATGTAAATGATCCAGGCAATCTGGGTACAATTATCCGTATTGCCGACTGGTATGGCATTTCCCGGATTATTTGTTCTGAAGATACGGCTGATATTTATAACCCAAAGGTGATCAATTCTTCAAAAGGTTCTTTTCTTCGTGTGCAGGTATGCTATGTGAACCTGTCCGAGTTTCTTGCCAGACAGAAGATGGATATTTTTGCGGCAGATTTGCAGGGAGAAAATATTCATAAGATCGTATTTCCCGATGCCGGTATTTTGGTGATGGGAAATGAAGCCCATGGCATCAGCGCCGATGTGAAAAAATACATCACCAGAACGATTACCATTCCTCAGTTTGGAAAGGCAGAATCTCTGAACGTAGGCATTGCGACTGCTATATGCTGCGATCGCATTCGTTCTTCTCAATCCTGATAACCTTTTGTATTAGCATCTTCTATAATTTCAGAAGAAACTTTTCCGCCAAGATAGTTATCAATAAAATGATGTGCCACATACAGCAAAGGCGTAAGTAGCAGGGCTGTAGTAAACTTGTAGATGTAGTTGATGATGCCTATGGAAAGGAGTTGCTCAATGCTCCATTTATTGTTTCCGGCAAGCAGGTAAAACGCAATAAACAAAACCACGAAACTATCGATCAGCTGTGAAACCAGCGTAGAGCCCGTTGCTCTCAACCACAACCATTTTTCACCGGTTGAACTGCGGATCGCATGAAATACATATACATCCAGCAATTGTCCGATCAGAAAGGCTGTAAGTGAAGCTACAATGATGGCTTGACCCTGGGAGAAGATACGTTGAAAGGCATAATCAATATTGAAAGGCTGTCCGTTGGCATCGGTATTATTTACTTTCAACCAGTAATCAGACGGAGCAATATTGGTAGACATGTATAAAATAAAAAAGCTATAAGCGATCAGGCCAATAGCCAGGAAGGTAACTTTTCGCACACCTTTCTTTCCGAAGTATTCATTGATAATATCTGTAGAAATAAATACGATGGGCCAGATCAATGCACCTGCTGTAAGATTAAAATCCAGTTTGAAATCGGTGAACAGGTTGATCTGCGCGGCCTCCAGGCCAAGTGTCTTTTCGAGGGAAAATATTTTTACGCCGATCATTTCAGCAAGAATGGCATTGGTAATAAAAATGCCTGCTAAGATGATGAAGAGATTTGTTTTCTTTTGTTCAATCGTTGTTTTCATCTTTTACCCGTTTACTGATTGCGAAGCTGCTTCCTTCAACGCCCAGATATGTTTTCTCAAAAATAGCACCTGCTTCTGCAAGGAACGGTTCAACGTCATAATAACGTGAAGAGAAATGGCCAATTACCAATTTGCCCACGTTGGCTTCTTTAGCAACCGTAGCGGCCTGTTTGGCTGTGGTGTGGAATGTTGTATTGGCACGCTCGGAAAGTTCGTCGAGGAAGGTAGTTTCGTGGTATAACAAGTCAACATCCTTGATCAACGGGAGATAAGAGGGATTTACTTTGGTATCCGAACAATACGCATAGCTTCTTGATTTCAGTGCTTTCAGACAGATCTCATCTACACGTGCTTTGATGTTGCCGTTTTCATCAACCACATCAATGCCTTGCTTGAGCTGTGCGATCTCCAGCAAGCTAAGATCTGATGGTAGTTTGTTTTTATCAATTTTTAATGGCTTGGGTTTTTCTTTAAAAAGAAAGCCATTGCATTTGATCCGGTGATCGAGTGGAATGGTGTATACATCTACCAATGGGTGATCCAGAATGTGTTCGCTTACATGCTTATCAAGCGTAGTGTAATGAAGCGGAAATTGAAGAACCGTTTCCGAGTATTTTAGTTGAACCTGGATGATCTCGTCGAGTCCGGGAGGAGCAAATAAATGAATGGGCGTCTTTCTGCCATACAAATTCATCGTGCTTAATAAACCTACCAGCCCGAAGAAATGATCTCCGTGTAAATGGCTGATAAAGATATGCGATATTTTTGTATGGTTCAGCTTGTAGCGGCCAATCTGATATTGGGCAGCCTCACCACAGTCAATCATAAAAAAATCTGTATGAACTTTTAAAAGCTGGGCCGATTGATACCGGCCCTTTGACGGCGTTGCCGAACTTGAACCTAGAATAAACAGTTCAAAGTCCATCGATTATTCAGCAGATTCTTCGTCTTCTAAATCACTTTCAATCTCGTGAAGAAATACCGCATCGATGCTTTCTTCAACTGTTGGAAGCAATGTTAGTATGGTATCCAACTGAGAGATCTTTAATAATTTCATTACGTGATCATTTACGTTACACATAACAAACAGACCGCCGCTGTTAGAACATACACGGTTACCGATCAGGATTGAGCTCAAGCCTGAAGAATCCGCATATTTCACATCGCTCATGTTCAGGATTATGTTGTTAAAACCTTCCGCATTAAGCGTTACTAATTCTGTTTTAAGATCAGGAGCAGTGATGGAGGTAAGTTTTTCTTCGTGTAATTGAAACAGAACGTACTTTTCTGTTTTTTCAACTGTAAATTTCATATGCGTAGTAAAATAAAATTCGAATATAGATGATTATAAAGATTTTAAAATGTTTTTCAGAATACGTTCCTCCGGATTGCTTTCTGTAGGCTTGCAAAAGGATTCACCCAGTACTTTTTCATAAAGCTCAATATAACGTGCTGAAATGTTTGATACAATATCATCTGTCATGGTTGGAACTGATTGACCTTCTTTACCCTGGAATCCGTTTTCGATCAGCCATTGTCTTACAAATTCCTTAGACAATTGTTTCTGCGCTTCGCCAGCCTGCTGACGTTCTGCATAGCCTTCGGTGTAGAAGTATCTGGATGAATCCGGTGTATGGATTTCATCAATCAGATAAATTTTATCACCTACTTTACCGAATTCGTATTTGGTATCAACCAGGATCAAACCTTGCTTTGCGGCAAGCTCTGTTCCGCGCTTAAATAATGCCTGTGTATATTTTTCAAGCTGAACATAATCTGCCTCGCTCACGATACCGCGTGCCAGCAAATCTTCTCTTGAAATATCTTCGTCATGACCTTCATCTGCCTTTGTTGTAGGTGTGATGATTGGTACAGGTAGTTTGTCGTTTTCTTTTAAGCCTTCCGGTAGCGCAACACCGCAAAGCAAACGTTTACCTGCTTTATATTCTCTGGCAGCATGGCCGGCAAGATAACCGCGGATCACCATTTCAACTTTAAAAGGCTCGCATTTGATTCCGATACTTACCGATGGATCGGGAACGGATAAAATCCAGTTTGGAACAATGTCAGCTGTTTGTGCCAGCATTTTTGCTGCAATCTGATTTAATACTTGTCCTTTGAATGGAATTGCTCTTGGTAGCACCACATCAAATGCAGAGATTCTGTCGGTTGCTACTACAACTAATTTATCGCTGAAGTGATAAACATCACGTACTTTGCCTTTGTAAAATCCGGTTTGACCCGGTAATTGAAAATGAGTTTCTTTTATTGCATTCATAGAGAAATACTATATTCTGTCAAAGATAGGTTCAAAATGTGAGCTTTAAAAGCAATGAAAACCGAAAGACAGAATTTATAGCTATTCTTTTATGAATTATAGAGTTATCAACATTTTGGCAGGTCTATTCATAGACTTTTTCAGAAACGGCCAGGTTATTTTTGTACATTTCTTTTCGGGTTAATTTACCAGCTTCAGAAAAATATTTCCATTCCCCATGCTTTTTATCAGCAACGTAATTACCCGAAGTTTTTAGCACGCCTGAATCATAATATTCTTTGTAAGCGCCATGCTTTTTGTTGTTTTTATAAATAACAACTTCGTCTAAAGCAGCGTTGGGATGGTAGCTTGAAAACGTACCGGTGCGTACATTGAAAGCATAATATTCTTTAGACGAGAGGGTTCCGTTTTCATAATAGCTTAGTACTTCGCCATTTACTTTTCCTTCTGTGAAGGGTGTGATTTTTTTCAACTGACCGTTGGCATAAAATTCTTTGATGATGCCGTTGGGTATAAATGCATTGCCGGTTGCCTGCTGTTTGACCAGGTAGTCGCCCTGTTCTTTGATGTCACCGGATTCATAAAATTTCTTTATGGATACGGCTACACCATCTTTGGAATATTTTTCAACCCGACTGGTTTTTCCATTTTCAAAATAGGTTGTATTTTCTCCGGTCTTTTGTCCGTTCAGGTAATGAAATTCGTGTTTCTGTACACCGGAGTCGTACCAGGCTTTGTTATCACCTGTTAATTCACCATTTGAAAAATTTGCTTCTAAAATGAGCTGTCCGTTTTTGCTGTAGCTCAATACCGTGCCTTGCTTTTTCCCTTTCTGCAGAATGGAACTGGTTTCAAGCTGTCCGTTTTCATAATAGGTTTTAAAGGAACCGTTCAATACCCCATACACATAATTCTCTTCTGTTTGCAGGCTGCCGGAAGGGTAGTAGGTAAGCGTTTTGCCGTGCTGGATGTTGTTGATATAATTTGATTCAGAGAATAAATTTCCATTGCGGAAATATTGTTTTACAGAACCTTCCAGTATGCCTTTCTTGTAAGTGGCAAGCACTCGTTTTTCACCTTCGGGAAAATAGCTGGTGATTATTCCATCCAGTTCATCACTGGCATAGCTGCCTTCCTGAGATTTTTTGCCGGATTCAAAGTAGCTTACGAATGCCCCGTTGCGAACGCCTTTTGAAAAATCAGACGTTATTTTGATTTTTCCATTCGGATAATATTCCGTGTAAGAACTATCAGGCAAGTCGTTATAGAGGTAACAGGTTTTAACCAGGTTGCCGTTTGCATTGTAGTAGCGGTAGCCCGTATACATAACGCTGTCGTTGGATTTACTTTGGATCAGTGTATATACTTCTTTGGCAATGATGCTGCCGGACTCTGCATAATAGAAGGCTGTATCCATCTTCACATTATTGAGGTAGCGTACGCTGTATTTGATCAGGCCATGTTCGTAATACGAAGTATAACGGCCCTGCTTTTTATTGTATTGGTAAAAGCAATGAACCAGTGTGTCGTGGTTTTGGGAGAATGAATAGAAGTAGCCATGCTTCACGGCAGAGTCTGACGACAGCACCTGGTATTCTTCTTTCACCGGTGTAATGAGGCCAATGGAATCATAGGCATCGTAATAGGTGCGAATAACTTTTTGCGCGGAAGCGGAAAGCGATAAGATGAAAAAAACTACGAAGAGGCCTTTATTCATATCAGGATAAATTTTCTATGATGATAGCGCTGGAGCCCCCGCCGCCATTGCATATACCTGCAACACCATAACGACCTTTATTGGTTTTTAGTATGTTCAGCAAGGTAACAACGATACGTGCTCCGGAAGCCCCGATCGGATGGCCCAGTGAAACAGCACCGCCCCAAACGTTTGCTTTTGCAGGATCAATACCCAGTTTCTGGTTCAGTGCCAGACAGACAACAGCAAACGCTTCATTCAATTCAAAATAATCGATGTCTTCAATGCGTAAGTTGGCTTTCTCCAGGGCTTTATTAACAGACAACACCGGTGCAGTCGTAAACCATAGCGGAGCCTGTGCAGCGTCAGCATAGGAAACAATCCGTGCCAGTGGTTTAACCTTGTATTTTGCTACTGCTTCTTCAGTCATTAAAAGTACTGCAGCAGCGCCATCGTTGATCGAGGATGCATTTGCTGCCGTTACTGTACCTGCCTTGTCAAATACAGGCTTCAGCTGCGGAATTTTATCGAAATTAACTTTGGAGAATTCTTCGTCGGTATCAACAACGGTTGTTTGTCCGGGTTTACCTGCAACAGTTACCGGAGCAATTTCATTTTTGAATAATCCCTTTTCCCAGGCGCTTGCAGCACGTTTATACGATTCAATGGCATAAGCATCCTGCTGTTCACGACTGATGTTCAATTCTTTTGCCGTGTTTTCCGCAGCATTGCCCATATGGCAATCGTGGTACACATCCCAGAGACCGTCTTTGATGATGCCATCGATCAGTTGGCCGTGACCAAGCTTGTAGCCTTGTCTGGCTTTATCCAAATAGTAGGGCACGTTCGACATGCTTTCCATACCACCGGCTAATACTACATCGGCGTCGCCGCATAAAAGTTGCTGTATACCGATGTGTATAGCTTTTAAACCGGACGCACAAACTTTGTTCACAGTTGTTGCTTCGGTGCTATCCGGTAGTCCGGCAAACTTTGCTGCTTGCCTGGCCGGCGCCTGGCCCATACCTGCGTTTAATACATTGCCCATGTATACATGTTGTATAGCTTCTTTGGGCAGATCAAGATTTTGCTGGCAGCCACTAATGGCAGCTGCACCTAATTGTGATGCACTTAAAGAAGATAGAGAGCCGGCTAAACTTCCGATAGGTGTGCGACTGGCAGCAACGATGTATATAGGCTTCATAGAATTATGAATTATAAATTATGAGTTATGAATTGAAAGAGTGGGATGTGCTATAAATCAAGATTCATTTATAATTCATAATTTATAACTTATAATTAGCATCACCAATCAGGTTTGCGTGTATCTTTCGGAACGTGTTTTTTGATCTGGTTGTAGTATTGCATTTCTTGCTCCTGGATGTATTGCAATATTTTTTCAGCGCGTTGTTTACTCAAACGCTTTTGTTCATAGAGCATACCGAAGTAAATGGAAGATTCGCCGGTACCTTCTGCATCGAATTTGTTTTCCGTCTGGTTGTTTTCATCCGAGTTCTGATTCTGTCCGTTGCCATTGGAATCTTTACCTTTTCCACCGCCTTCCGATTGATTTTTCTGAATCGTCAGTTTTAGAAATTCATAATTAAAAGCGGCTGTTTTATTTTCGGGGTTGACACGAATGGCTTCTTTGAAATAAAACATGGCGAGTTTGTAACGCTTGTTACGGTGCTGGATCAAGCCAAGCTGACAGAGGGCTGTTGAGCGTATCGAGAGTTCGGATCCCAACGAAAGTTCAGTATAAATCTTTGCAGCTTCTCCATAATTCTGAGCTTTATAATAGGAGTGTGCCAGATTAAGTTTAAGCGGATCGGAATTCGGTTCGTAGGTTGTGATCAATTTTTGGTAATAGTTGATCGCTTCGGAGTAAAAGTGTGTTCTGTATGCCTGTTCTGCTTTTAACTTCAATGAATTCGATTCCTGGATCTTATTAAAATAAAACCAAGGATTGGAAAACACATGAAGAAAGAGCAAAAACTTTAACATTAAATCGTAATCGTTTTAACGGTTATCAATACATCCAATATAATCAACGCTAAGGCGATAATTAAGAAATAATAATACTTATTTCCTGCGGTTTCAATCTTTACAATTCCTTCACTATCACCTTTATAATTTCGGATGCTGGAATACAACGCTGGCTCGTTATTTTTCTTATCACTTACTTCAAAGTATTTGGCAAGCGTGGTAGAAGTTAAGCCAGCCAGCGATTCTCTTTGCAACATGGAAAATACATCTTCGCCGTTGCGGTCTTTCTTATATGATTTCTGATAAGGAATGCGACTGCCTAGTTCTGTACCTATACCTACAATATTGAATGTTGTAAAGGCATCGGTATTTACAGCAGATGCGTCGTCTGTAACACCTTCACCATCGGTAAGAAGCACCACAATGTTGGGTTTGGTATTGCCTTCTTTTTTATATGTGCTCAGGTAATTGTTCGAAAGGCGCAGAGCGTCATAGGTATTGGTACCGGTGTTATCAAACAGAGAAGAAGTTGCGGTTTGTGTAAATACCAGAAATGTTTCGCTGTCGAAGGTGAGCGGACATTGCAATGAAGCACCTGAAGCAAAGGCAATCAATCCAAATTGACAAGTTGGATTCTGGTTTACAATATTAGTAATAATGGTATGTGCTTTTTCCAGTCGGCTGGGAGATACGTCGCGGGCGTTCATAGATAAAGAAACATCCAGTACAAACAGAATGTTTTTGGAACGGATGGAAACTTCGCTTTTACTTTTTCCAAAGGATGGTCCAAGGAGTGCAATTAAGATACTAGCCATTGCTAAACATCTCATTGCAAATTTGATATATATTTTTCCGCGGAGCGAAGAACGGATTTTTTTTGCAATGCGCCCGATCCTGAAAAAAAAGATGATATTAACCAGCAGGAATATGCCTACGGAAGTGTAAATAAACCAGGAGATATGGGAATAGAAATGCATAATTTTATACAGTTTCCAAGCTACAAATTGCCTTTTACAATTCAAAAAATAAATATTTGTGGAAATCTTTTGCATCATACTATGGTTTATTAGAAACAAAATATTACCTTTGTGAAACTTTTAAGGAGAGGTGACTGAGAGGCCGAAAGTAGCCGTTTGCTAAACTGCCGTACGTGTTAAAGCGTACCGAGGGTTCGAATCCCTCCCTCTCCACAGAAAGAGATTTCAGCCTTACAGCGACTTCTCCAAAAAAGTAAAAGCGAAAGCTTAACGTTCTTTAAAAGTTTAAGGATTTATCCTTAGTTCGGGGTGTAGCGTAGTCCGGTCATCGCGCCTGGTTTGGGACCAGGAGGTCGCAAGTTCGAATCTTGCCACCCCGACATTTACTTTTATGAAAAGTTTCAGGTTTACTTGAAACTTTTTTCATTTAATTGAAGGCCTTATACAGGTTTATAGATAAAAGTATTGATCCTGTAGCTCAGCTGAGATGCTGAGCATCCCGCTTTGAGGCGGGAAGGTCGAGTGTTCAAATGTAGAACATTTAGAAATGATAAAAGTATTGATCCCGTAGCTCAGCTGAGATGCAGAGCA
>JAGKWN010000073.1 GCA_021151805.1 Cytophagaceae bacterium
GAATGTATATAGAATAAAGTAACCACACTGTATATCCCGCTTTTAGCGGGATATACAGTGTGGTTAAGAGTATGTCTGAATTTTTTTCTTTATATCTTCTTGTGCCAGCTCAAGAATGTGAGAAGTTAATTTTACCAGGTCCGGAATCTCGTCCAGATTTGTCCCATTGGCAGCATATTTCTCAATGTTCCGGATGGTATCATGTAAGGCGGCTATTTTAAAGGAATCAATGCTGGCTTTCAATTTATGTGCGATAGCTTGAATATTTGGGTAATCTTTTTTCTCTGTATATAATTTTAATTCTTCAACCATTGCTGGAGTGGTATCAATGAAAATTGTTAGGATCTTTTTAAGGAATGCCGTGTTGTTAAGGAAATTCGTTTCCAGATGTTTGTAATCCGGAAGGTGCTTTATTTCTGCCGCCTCAATTGGCTTTTCTGTACGACTCTCTTTTGAGATATTTACAGCACTTACGGAGTTTGTGTGATTTTTAATTTTTCTGAATAGATCTTCACGCGTAAATGGCTTGGAAATATAATCATTCATTCCTGCAGAAATATACTTTTCTGCATCGCCAACCAGAGCATTTGCCGTGAGTGCAATGATTGGAATATGTGACTTTGCTTGGTGTTGTCTGATTTTAGCGGTTGCTTCCACTCCTCCCATATAGGGCATTTGTACATCCATTAAAATTAAATCATATGTATTTTTTTCAAAAAGTTCCAAGGCTTCCATGCCGTTATTTGCTATATCCACTTCTATTCCTTCTTCTTCAAGAAGCGTTTTAGCAAGATACTGGTTTACTTCGTTGTCTTCAGCAAGTAATATTTTGATTGAATGAAGATTGGTGTTACTGATGTCAGTTTTGACATCTGATGTTTGTGGTAGCAACATGCCTTTTTCATAAGTGATTGAAAAGATGAATTTACTTCCTTTTCCAACCGTACTCTCCACCCATATATTACCACCCTGCATTTGTATGAGGTTTTTACTGATTGTTAAACCTAAACCTGTACCGCCATATTTTCGGGTGGTATCAAGAGATGCCTGCGTAAATCCTTCAAAAATACTGTCCAGTTTATTTTGCGGAATGCCTATGCCTGTATCCTTAATAGTGAATTCAAAGGTGATTTCATCTGCATTGGAATACGGAATCCGTCCGCTGATTTCTACAGACCCATTTTCAGTAAATTTAATTGCGTTATTAATTAAATTAAGAAATGCCTGTGTAAGTCTGAATGGATCTCCGATAACGATATTGTGGTCAACTTGTATCGGATGAATTTTTAATTCAATTCCCTTTTCTTCAGCTTTATAGACCAATGGTTGAATAGCATTTTTAATGACTTCACAAATATCAAAAGGGATTTTTTCAATCGTAAGTTTTCCGGATTCGATCTTGGCCATGTCCAGAATGTCATTGATGATTACCAATAAATTATCAGCACTATTTTTGATAAGCTGAACATGCTTTTGCTGGGTTTCGTTCAATGCAGTACGAGAGAGAAGTTCTGTCATACCAAGTATGCCATTCATTGGAGTACGGATTTCATGGCTCATGTTGGCAAGAAACATTTCCTTTGCTTTGGTTGAATCTTCGGCTATCTGCTTTGCTTTAATTAATTCCCGTTCATTCTTTTTATTTTCAGTAATATCTGTAATGCGCGCAAGAATTACATTTTTATTATTGATCGTAATTATTTTGGCAATAATATTTCCCCAGAATTCATTGCCTTTGTATGTCTTATATAAGACTTCCTGATTCCAGTATCCATGTTCTTTGAAATCAGCTTCGGCTTTTTTAAGCTCATCGCTGGTTAGCGGATGTCTGCGTAATGCTGTAGGCGAAAGATTATAAAGACTTTCCGGCTTGTCTGCTTCAAATAATTCTGCCGTACGCTGATTGAACTCAATGATTTTATTTGTTTCAGTGTCTACCAAAAATTTAGCATCATGGGAGTGGTTAAAAATTGCCAGAAGTTTTTTCTCATTTTCTTTTAATTTAGATTCGGCGATCTGTGTATCTGTAACATCTGTGGAGCTTCCTACCATTCGATAGGCTTCACCTCTTCTGTTACGTATTGCATAGCCACGGCATCTGATCCAGCGGATGCTGCCGTCCTTATGGATGAACCGGAGTGTATACGTAAATGGTTTGTGTTTTATTAAATGCTCGTCCAGGATATCTTTTGCTATAGGAAAGTCATCCGAATGCATTGTTTTAGCCCAGGTTGACACATTGTTTTCAAGATCGCAGTCGGTGTATCCAAGCATACTTTTCCATCGCTCGCTCAGATATACATTACCGGAAGCAATGTCCCAATCCCAGATTCCATCGTTTGCAGCATGGATAACCAGTCTGTATAATTCTTCACTTCGTGCAAGTTTATCCTGCACATGTTTGATTTCAGTAATATCAATGCCGTACCCAATAATGATTTTTATATCGCCTTCTTCGTTCAGAACAGGATGAAATTTTCTCAATACATAACTTGAATTTCCGTTTTTATCATAAAAGACATCTTCCCATTCGATGGGCTTTTTATCTTTATGAGTCAGATCATGCTTATTCATGCGCTGGATTGCCAAAGACTTATCTTTATTCTTGTATTCGCAATAATCCATGTCTGTTTTGCCAATGATCCATTTGCGTGTTTCAGGATCTCTGATTCCTGCAGGGTTCACATACAGATATTCATATTGAGTATTAAACACCGCAATGTCTGAAGGTATGTTATTTAATATATCTTCATAAAATTCTTTTTGTTTTTTCAATGCTTCATCAATTCTTCTGCGTTCACTGATATCTTTAGAAAAAGAAATAATATATTCTTTGCCATGTACACTGATATGCTTAATACTTGCTTCAATAGGGTAAACGGTTTTGTCGGGTCTGGTGTGTGTGGATTCAAGCAATACATTTTCGTTTTCTTTAAAATAGGCAAACTGCTCCTCCCAGGTCATGCCATTATAAAAGGTGGACACCAGGTCTTTGATATTTATATTGTAAATTTCATCTACGGATCTTTGAAATCTTTTGGCACTGCTTTCATTAATAAAAATGAAATTGCCCTCTTTATCTATGATCTGAACGAACTCATTAAATTGATTTAATAATTCTTTTAACAAATGAATTTTTCCTTCAGCTTCTTTATTACTGGTAATGTCCGTTGCGTAAATGTTTACGTATTTTTCATTTTGTACCGGAACATAGGAAACATCAAATGTCTTGTCTTTTATGTGGATCTCATTTCTTAAAATCATTCGGGTTTTAAAACTGGATTCTAAATTTGAGACAAGAGAAGTATATGCTTTTTCCAAAGAGTTGTTGTATTGGGAAGTTGTTAATGCGGATACAAAAATCTTTGCTGCAGCATTGGCATATAATACTTCACCTTCAGGTGTACAACGTAAAATTGGATTGGGGCTTTCTTTAGGAAATCGTGATAGACTTTCTATTTTCTTTTTTACACCTATATAGTTTGTCAAGTCTTCATAATTCCACAAATGTCCGAGATATTCATTATCACACCATACAGGAATAAAGTCACGCTTAAGAATTCTTCCATCCACTAAATGTAACTCATCCGATAAAACTTTTTTCTTATTGGATAAAACCTCTTCAATTCTTTCGATGAACAATTCGGGATCTTTAAATAAAGCTTTTGTTTGTTGTGCAGAACTTGAGCAATCCTGTCCAATTAATTTTTCCGGCGATACAGGAATGCCAAAAATGTCGCAAAACTTCTGATTAACTAAAACTATCTTTCTGTTCTCATCTTCCAGTAAAATTGCAGAGTCAAGGTTGACAATTAGAGAAGATAACCGTGAAAGATTAGATTGATCATCTTGTTCTTTAATCAGAAATTTTTCTAACCGTTCTTTGAAGTTTTTATTTAAGTCGATTCTGGCTTGTTCAAATTCAAGTCTGTATGCCGTTAGCTTTTCTTCTGCATGCTTCCGTGCATTGATCTCTTCTTTAAGAGCTCGTTTTAAAAATTCAATTTCTTCCATGTGTAGCTGGTATTTATGCTGGATGATACGATTGTCTGGACTTAATAGTTCTGATTATTATATAATTAGATGTACGAAATATGCCCGTATTTTATAAAGTTTCCATTTTTTGGAAGGAAGTCCCGTGTTGGGAAACTAAAACTTATTATTTAAATGCAATAGGTTAAAAATGAGATGATTATTCTTCTGGCATTTTATTGGTATTTCTGGTAACATAAATAATAAAGCTATGGAACAATTTTTGAAAAAAAATGATCTGGATATTTTGCTGAAAATCTTTATCCCGGCTAATAACATAATTACTCTATATGATCCGGGTAAGCGGACAGATTTCAACGGTCCATTCCTGTCATTTGAAAAAAAATCAGTTGCACCAGCATTGGTCTTGATAAGTTTTTCAGATCCTGCGGATTTTCCAGTAGATAGTTATGATTATATAATTGATTTTTCAATGAGTAAATCATTACAGTTGAAATATAAAGAATATAATTACATTCAGAATCCGGATAAAACAATACGGTGGATTTTTCCTTCAGATCTTAAGACGCCAAGCTTTTTAAATTTTTATAATGCATCCGGGCTGAAGGCAAAAGTGTTATCCTCGGTTTTGAAAATTTCATATGCATTGAATGTTCAGAAATTATTTCTTGCAGGTAGTTTTAGAATATATGCAAAAAAAGAATTGCGGGTTGAAACGTTGATTGAACATATTCCACATGATAACTATAGTATTTTTACGGGTACTGTGGGCCCCAACAGGAAAGTGTTGGTAGAACTTAATACGAAAGGTATTAGTACGCATTTTGCAAAATGGGCGATCTCTGCCGCATCAAAAAAAAATATAGCAATAGAACTTGGTTCCATTCAACGAATTCAAAAATTAAATCTTGAACATACGGTTGTCCCTGAGCATGTCATGACATCCGATTCTGATTTTTTAATTTATAAAAACGTTAAGCCTAATCAGGTAGTTGTTTCCAATGCATTGACAGAAGTACATTTTAAATCGTTGTCTGAAATGTATGAAAAAACAATTACCTATAATTTATCCGGCATTAACAGGTTCAGGGAACAGTTGATTGAAACTATTTATAGCTTGAAACCTGATGAACGTATTCCGGATTCAGCTAATCTTATTGAGATGTTGCGTTCAAGCCTGGAACTATTGGATTTTGATTCTGAAATACCTTTTACAGAGACGCATTTTGATTTTACACCGTGGAATATGTATGCAACTATTGATAAGTTGTATGTATATGATTGGGAATTGTCGGATAAAAAGGCTCCGATATTTTTTGATCTGTTTCATTATGTGTTTCAAAAAAATATTTTAATTGATCATGCCGATCTGATCCGGATTCAGCAGGAAATTAATCAGGCACTCGAAAATCCTATAATAAAAGATATCATCAATAGATATAATATCAATGTGAATTTGTGTTATAAAGCTTACCTGCTCTATACAATCAGTTATTATCTTAATGTTTATCGTCAACAGGAAGAACTTCACATGCAGGTATTCTGGCTGGTTAAGGTATGGTATAAAGCTATTGAAGACATACTCGTTAAAAAGAGCTATGGTTTGCAGCGCAAGAGTTTCATAAATCAGCTATTTGTTTTCCTTGATAAGTATGAATATGCGTTAATGAAATTTCCTGAAAAAGATATTTTATATATACAAGACTCATCAGACTTAGATATTCTGGTTCATAAGCAGGATTTGGATCAGATTATACTTTATATGCAAGGCACAGCATTGGTACGTAAAATCCACAAGGTTGAAAAAACATTTATGACTACTGTCGCATTATTTTTCAATGACGGTAGTTTTTTGAGTATTGATTTGCTGCATGCTTTTAAAAGGAAGGCAGATTATTTGTTT
Organism: Cytophagaceae bacterium; assembly: GCA_021151805.1. GTDB lineage: Bacteria > Bacteroidota > Bacteroidia > Cytophagales > Cytophagaceae > Cytophaga. Next base: position 5,897 of record JAGKWN010000073.1, read on the forward strand.
CCTGCCCATGATGTTTTAAAAGAAGTATCTAAGACGGAGAAAGGCATTAAAGTTCCTCAGGAAAAACATGATTTTGAATATATGATTTTGTTTTATCAGCTTAATGGTTCTGATTTACCTCATAAGTATGTGACTTATTTTGAATCACTTTCAGTAAGTGAAAAAATGCATATTCAACATTACATGAATAAAAAATATTTATTAAATGAATTATCCATTGAGTACATGTTTTCCTATTCGAATTCTATCAGGAACGATATCCAAAGAATAATAAATAAGCAGCCCGAAAACAAAGGCTGGCGCGGTATTCGGTCCTGGATAAATTATATCAAAGATATCACAACTGAAATTTTTATCAATAAAGGAATAATTGTTACAGTTAGTGGCGTAGACGGTGCGGGAAAGTCAACGATTATCGAAGATCTTAAAAATACCTTTGTTTATAAATTCAGAAAAAAAGTTGTAGTACTTCGGCATCGCCCTTCAATACTGCCAATCCTAAGCGCATGGAAACATGGCAAGGAAAAGGCTGAAGCAATGGCAGCGGAACGAATGCCTCGACAGGGTAAAAATGACAGCTGGATTTCTTCAGCTCTCCGGTTTTCATATTACTATGCTGATTATCTGCTGGGTCAGGTATATGTATACATCCGTTATGTGATGCGTGGCTATACGGTTATTTATGACAGATATTATTTTGATTTTATTGGTGATTCAAAACGATCGAACCTGAAGCTGAATAAGAAAGTGGTTACATGGCTATATGCTTTTATTTATAAACCCAAATTGAATGTTTTATTATATGCATCTCCTGAAGTAATTCTAAAAAGAAAAATGGAATTACGTGAAGAAGATATTAAAAAACTTACACATGATTACCGGTTCTTATTCAACAAACTTTCTATGGGAAATGCCAATTCTAAATATTTATCCATAGAAAATATTGATAGAGCCAAAACCCTTAATACAATCGTTCAGGAATATATCAATGTATCTTAAATGAATGTAGTATGAAACGATTAATCGAAAGAGTCATCAAATTCAGAAATCCTGTTTTTGAATTTGATCCACATATCACTTCGTATATTCTGATTGTACTGTTATGGAATAAAATGATTTCAATTATTCGTGGTGTGAAAGTGCTGTTCACTTTAAAAAATCCCCGGTTATTAATGTTGGGTAAGAATGTACAATTTATGTATGCACGTAACATTGAATTTGGCAGGTATGTTAAAATTGATGATCATGCTTATTTGAGTGCTTTAGGTACTGGCAAATTAAGACTGGGAGATAATGTGAGTATAGGTGCATACAGCAGGCTTATAATCTCTACCAGTTTGAACAACCTGGGAAATCATATTCATATTGGTAATAATGTTGGCATTGGGGAGTTTGCATATCTGGGTGGAGGCGGCGGATTAGAGATTGGGGATAATTGTATTATTGGTCAATACTTAAGTTGCCATCCGGAAAATCATAACTATGATTCTTTAGACACGTTGATCAGGTATCAGGGGGTAAGCCGAAAGGGGATCAGTATAGGGCATAATTGCTGGATTGGTTCCAAGGTGACAATACTGGATGGTGTAAGTATTGGAAATAACTGTGTGATTGCTGCCGGAGCTGTTGTAACTAAATCGATGCCTGATAACTCTGTTATTGGTGGCGTACCTGCACGGGTGATAAAAAATAGAATCAGTGAAACGATAAAGAATATTATACCATGAAAACTATTCTTGCAACTGCGTATGCTGTTAATCCCTACAAAGGATCTGAAGATGGAACCGGATGGAACCTTGTTGGCGAAATTGCCCGTTACAACAAAGCTATTGTTGTAACCAGGGAAAACAACCGTGAATCTATAGAAAAATTTTTAAATGCCTATCCGGACACATTTCATAATCAGATTCAGTTTTTATATTTTGATTTACCTTACTGGATGCGATTCTGGAAAAAAGGGGATCGTGGTGCCATGCTTTATTTTTACTTATGGCAATTGTTTATGCCGCGGTTTATCAAAAAAAGCAACGTGTCGTATGACATTGTTCACAATGTAAATTTTCATAATGACTGGACGCCAACGTTTTTATGGTTGTTAAAAAAACCTTTGGTTTGGGGACCTATAGGCCACCATCCCAAAGCTCCGGCAGAATATGTTTATAAGCCATATGGGCAGCTTGAATATATTAAAAGCAGGGTTTTGTGGTTCGTTAAAAATATGTTCTGGAGCCTTGACCCTTTTTTGAAGCTGGCTTTTAAAAAGGCTGATAAAATTATCTGTATGAATACTGGAGCTGAAGCAAACATACTTCAAAAATCAAAAATTGTTAAAATGCCGGCAGTTAGCGCTGATCCTGTCGATAGTGGATTGATATTTCAAACAAAAAAGATGTTTACGATCTTATCTGTTGGAAGATTGGTTACGTTGAAAGGGTTTGATGTTACGTTAAAGGCATTTTATAAATTTTATATGTCTTTATCTTCTGAAAAGAAAAAAAATGTTCGGCTGCATCTGGTGGGAAAGGGACCGCTTTTAAAATCTATTAAAGAACAAATTAAAGAACTTGCATTAGAAGATGCTGTTCTGATTACAGAATGGGTTGAAAAGGAAAAGATGAAAGAAATTTATGCAGAGGCATCTGTTTTCTTTTTCCCCTCACATGAGGGGGCTGGTATGGTTGTACCCGAAGCCCTTTCATATGGCTTGCCTGTGCTCTGTTTTGATAATGAAGGACCGGGTGAATTTATAGATGCTTCATGTGGATTAAAAGTTTTGTATTCGACGTATGAAAAATCAATCGAACAATTTTCCTTTAGATTAGATCATCTTTATCACGATCAGCATTTCTATGAAAAATTGTCCCTTGGAGCATTGCAGAAATTCAAAAGCAAATTTGATTGGAAAGTGAAAGGTGAGATTCTTAAAGATGTTTATGATTCAATAAAAAATTGAGTGATGAAAAAGATTGTAAGCGTACATTTGTTGAATGATTACAGCGGAAGCCCGCTGGTACTGTCTCAGGCTGTTAAAGGCTTGATAGAGGATGGTCATGAAGTGGATATTTATACAAACAGGAATTCTGATGGCTTTCTAAGTAATATCTCCGGAGCCAATTATTTTTTATTTAATTACAGCTGGGGAAAATCTAAAATGGTCACTTTGACCTATTTTTTCTTCAGCCAGTTTTTCCTGTTTTTCCGGCTGCTGAAATACTACAGACAGGATGTGGTTATTTATGTAAATACTGTTTTACCTTTTGGTGCAGCCCTTGCTGGAAAATGCATGAATAAAAAAGTAGTTTATCACATACATGAAACCTCTATAAAACCCCAGGCTTTTAAATCTTTTTTGCTTTGTATGGTTCGATATACTGCTTCTGCCGTAATCTATGTATCAGAATATTTAAAAAACAAAGAATTAATATCTGGTAAAAAGAATTTTATTGTTTACAATGCACTTTCGGATGCGTTTGTTGAAAAATCTCAGACTAGTTCAAGCCCAAAAGAAAACCATCAGAATGTTCTAATGCTTTGTTCATTGAAAAGATATAAGGGAGTTGAAGAATTTATTCAATTGGCATTTATGCTTCCTCAATATTCATTTACGCTGGTGCTGAATAGCTCAAGAGCTGAAATAGATGCCTATTTGAATACCCGTAATGTTCCATTTAATATCACCATATTTTCTGTTCAAAAAGATGTACATGCTTTTTTTAAAGAAGCCGATCTTGTATTGAATCTTTCATTGACAGATCAATGGATTGAAACATTCGGGATGACTATTCTTGAAGCGATGAGTTATGGGTTGCCTGTTATTGTGCCACCGGTTGGAGGCATTGCGGAGCTGGTGAGTGATGAGTTTAATGGCTTTAAAACAGATTCAAAAAATATTGAATCTATTGCTGGCCAAATAGAAAGAATTTTCTCGAATAAAAGCTTTTATAATTATTTATCGTTTAATGCCCGGAAGCGTTCTCAGGAATTCAGTAATCATACATTTGTTTTAGGTATACGGAAAGCCATTACTTCTTAAGAATTCCATTTTTTGGAAAAAAATCCTCTGGATGGATAAATAATACTTTTTGATAGGCTTATTGGGTTTAATTAAGCGCTTTTTATTTCTGGACTTTTATTTGTATTCCTTTCAACATATATGTAAACCACTATGAAAAAGGTAGCAATTATTGGAACAGCAGGAGTGCCTGCCAGATACGGCGGATTCGAAACTTTGGCGCAGCAGTTAGTAACGAACCTGAATGATGAATTTGAACTTCATGTTTATTGCAGCAATGCATTTTATAAAAAAGAAGAACGCGTTCGTTATTGGAATAAAGCCAGACTTCATTATGTTCCATTAAACGCCAATGGCATACAAAGTATATTGTATGATATTGTGACGATCATTCACGCTCTTTTTTATGCCGAAGCATTAATTGTTTTAGGCGTTTCCGGCGGTATTATGATTCCATTCATTAAAATGTTTACCAGGAAAAAAATTGTAGTAAATATTGACGGTCTTGAATGGAAGCGTGATAAATGGAATTATTTTATTCGTAAATATTTGAAACTCTCCGAATATCTGGCTGTCAAATTTTCAGATGCCGATATAACGGATAATGCTGCAATAAAAAAATATACTGCGGAATGCTATAAAACATTAAGCTATCTTATCGAATATGGTGCAGATCATACAAAAGCGGTGAAAATCGAAAATGAAGATGCTGAAAAATATCCTTTTTTAGAAAATGCTTATGCATTTAAGGTCTGCCGTATTGAACCGGAGAATAACATTCATATTGTATTGTCTGCATTTGCGCAAATGCCACGACAAAAACTGGTGATTGTAGGTAATTGGAATGCTAGTGAATATGGGAAAGAGCTGAAAGAGCAGTATCAAAATACTTCCAATATTATTCTGCTGGATCCCATTTATCACCAGCGTACCATTGATTTGTTAAGATCAAATTGCACGATATATATTCATGGTCATAGTGCTGGCGGTACTAATCCCAGTTTGGTTGAAGCTATGTTTTTAAGAAATGCTATTATCGCTTTTAATGTTTCTTATAATATTGCTACAACAGAAAATAAAGCTATATATTTTAACGATGATGAAGAACTAATTGCATGTGTAACAAAATTAACGCATGAGCAAATCAATGATAATGCAAATTCGATGAAAGAAATTGCTGACAGGCGTTATACCTGGAAAGAAATTTCAAAAAAGTATGCAAATCTTGTTTACGGGTTTGACTATCGTTATACCAAAAAATCTGTTCACTCAAGTGTTAAAAGAGTAAGCCAAAAGTATCTGCTTGAAACTGGTGCTGCTCATTTAAACAATCCTAAAATGTTTTTTGAATAAATCTGTAATTCTATGGAACACTTTCTATCAAATCACATGGAAATTATTATTGCTTCTATGATCGCTTTTGCAGCGTCTTTTGCAGCAATCCCGGTTGTCATTTATTTATCCAGGAAAAAAAATCTTTTGGACAAGCCCGACCAGCGAAAACAACATAAAGAACCTATACCAACGATGGGTGGAGTAGGAGTATTTGTTGGTATCATGGCATCTGCTATTATATGGACAGGCTTATTATCACTGCTCGAAGCCATCAGTATTTCTTTTGCGATAAGTATGCTTCTGGTAACAGGTGTTGTTGATGATTTAAAAGGATTGTCTCCGTTATTCCGGTTATGCATTCAAAGTATTGCAGCTGTAGTGGCTGTACATGCAGGTTTTGTTATTCACTTCCCAAATATATTTCATATAGATGGCATGTTCATGATGATCTTTGAATATGTTTTTACAATAATTGTTATTGCCGGTGTTACCAATGCATTTAATTTAATTGATGGCATTGATGGTTTAGCTGGCGGCTTGGGATTTATAAATGCAACATTGTTTGGTTTTTTATTTCTCTTTTTAGGTAACTATGGGTTTGCAATATTTGCATTTTCATTTGCAGCTTCATTACTGGCCTTCCTTAAATATAACTTCAATCCCGCGCGGATTTTTATGGGAGATACCGGCTCACTTGTGTTAGGTTATCTGATGGTTGTTTTTGCGATAAAGGTTATAAATCTTTCAGCAAGTACAGAATGGACAACTACTTTTGTGCTTGTCGTTTTCTCCATGCTACTGGTACCGGTGATTGATACAATGCGTGTATTTTTGTTTCGTATTTTGAAAAAGAAATCTCCATTCTCTGCTGATCGGTCTCACATTCATCATTTGCTTTTGAAAACCGGTTTCGACCATAAGAAGGCTTCATTTATTTTATGCACGGCAAATATTATCCTGATTGTTGAAGCTTATCTTTTAAGCAATGTCAAAATTGAATTTGCTATTTTAATTTTGCTGGGGTCTGCATTGTTTTTAATAGAAGTCCTTTCCATCAAACGCTTTTTCAAAATCCGCACCAGGATTAACGTCCTGTATCACGATTACAGAACTATCAGTGATGATAATTTATTGTTATTAAAATATTTAAACAGTAAGAAAAAAATATGAATAATTCTAATATCAAAGTTTTCATTGTTGAAGACAATGAATTGTATGGATCCATGCTTGCGTTAAAGCTGCAGCAAAAAACAGAATTTGATATTTCTGTGTTCAAATCCGGCGAAGAGCTTTTCCAAAATATTGAATATGGCGAAATGCCTGACATTGTGATTTCTGATTACCAACTAAGTTTGCAGGGTGAGTTTCAGACAGCATTCCAGCTTGTTGAAAAATTAAGTACAATGGATTCCAGTATTCCCGTAGTCATTCTTTCTGCCAGGAAAGATATGAAAACGGCTATTGAAATTTTAAAATTAGGAGCCTTTGATTTTATACTTAAAGACGATGATGCTTTTCACCAAATTATTATTTCGGTTGAGAAGGTAGCTAAATTGATCAAAGTAAAAAAAGAAATTGCTCTGCAAAAAATAACAAAAAGCAAAGATGTCAGAAGGATGGTCGTGCTATTCGGGCTTACTACATTAGTCTTACTTGCAATATTATTATTCAGATAAATTTATTTGAATAATAATATTGCTGCTTTTACTGGATGTTTAACTTTTTTCTTTGAATAATCTTTTGGAGCACATTGAATCGGTTATTATACCGGATAACGATAGTAAGAATGATTAATTGATATAAAAGAATTGAATAATTCACTTCACCCCAGATACCGAATTCTGTGAATGAATTAATTAAAATAGGTATGAGCATAGTAAATATGAGTTCTTTTTGAACCTTATCTTCAACCTTAATAATTGCACGTATCATAAAGCTCATTTGTAATAACACGACCAGAAATCCAATAAACCCTAAATTCATCAATACCTGTATGAACGTATTGTGTGTCATCGCAGCAGGGTAGGTGTGCGCTCCCTGGAAATACGTGGTATAATTAATACGCATAAAGCCAAATCCAAGCAAGGGTTCATTTGGCAAACCTTCTGTCAGAAGGGCTTCCCAGAAAGGTAACCTGCCGGTCATTGATAATACTTCCTCAGCTCCTGAAGTGCCGGATGTTTTAGCACCTTCTTTCAGGAAAATAACATTCACAACAATGGGCATGACTAGAATTCCTACAGCTACAACAGTAGCTTTCAACGTATAACTTTTTGATATAATAACATAGTACATTGCCACGAGAAAGAAACCAATCATGGATGAGCGTGAACCTGTAATAAACAATGCATATAGTGCAATCAAAATCATAATGACATTCCAGACCAGATTGGCTTTTTGTTTAAGCTCAGCAAAACAGCAAGCAATGGCAACGCCACACAACATTCCCAGCTCATTTGGATTCATCATTTGACCACCTAAGCGGCTTACTTCGCCACCGTGCGTTTTGCGGATGAATATATCTGGAGCTACAATATTCCCGATTAAAAAGATACTCAGGTTTAAGATAATTGCCGGAGCAATTATGGCACTAATGCGAATGTAATGCTGCGGATAATAGTGATTCAGCATCACAATAATATAAATGAAAAAAAAGGAGAATACTAGCATTTCAATATCACGGGTGATCTGTAGCGCAGAAACAGCAACGTCGGAAGTCCATACAAGAGAAAGTAATCCTAAGGATAGGTAAAGAGAATAAAGTAATATAGCCAGAACGTGTTGATAGCGGAAAGAGGGTATAAATCCTTTCTTTATGAGTCTGAAAAATATGAATAGAATTAATGTGGTCATGGCCAAACCAATTCCTGTTTTTAAGACTTTGGCTATTGCTGCGCTATCACTGATTGTTGAAAATCCCACCAGGCGCAAAAATAGAATAGCCACCAGCCACGGAAATATTTTCCTGGAGATATTTAATGTTTCTAATGTTGGTTGATTTTGCAGCCCCATAACAGGTGTTATTTTTTAATACGGGTAATTTTCCGGATAAATATCAGAACCTTTCGGGATGTGGTTTTTATCAATTTCCGGATTCCGTTATCCTTTTTCATTTTTGAAAATTCTTCAACATCATTCAGTATTAGCCGGATATTGTCAAGTTTGTATTCTTCTTTTAACAGATCCGGTTCTATCAATAGCTTGGTTTTAGTAAAATTAGCCCTGAAAAGGTATAACGTGATGTTGCTAATTTTCAATAAAGGCAATGCATCCAGTGCAGTATCAAAAGATGTTGTATCCAGAATGATTATTTTAAATGTTTTCTGAAGCGCTTTTAATTTAGTTTCCAGTTCGGGTCTTGTAAAAATTGCTTCCGGAATAAATGCTGATTTCCCTTCGGGCATGATAAACAAGTCTGATTGTTGCTGATATATGCACTGGTTAAAATCAAGTTCTTCTGTAATATATTCAGAAAAACCTTTTTGGGCTATTAAATTATATTGCATTCCAATCGACGGATTTCGAAGATTGCTTCCAATCAGCAATACAGGAATTTTCATGTCAGCAAATGCATGAGCAAGGCCTTCGGCAATATATGTTTTACCTTCTTTATCTATGCTTGACGTTACTGTAATAATCTGATCGTTTGGGTCTGAAATAATAAGCCTGGTGGCCAATGCATAAAAATCAGACTTTGAAAAATATTTTTTATTTTCATGCCGAATGTCTGCAATAACCGGGCATGTAGAATTTTTTTCCAATTCATCTTTATATTTTACTCTTGAACTTATCGCTTCATAAATGTAAATGATCGCCAAACTGATAAGTAATCCCAGAAATCCGAATATAATTAACGTGAATGTTTTTTTCGGAGATACAGGTTTGGAGGGAATTGTTGCACGCTGAATGATTCTGTGAAAAGAAAAAGTTGCGCCCTGGGCAATGCTGGCTTCGGTATTTTTTTCTGTTAAGAAATTAAAGATTTCCTGGTTTAATTTAAAATTACGTTCGAGGATAACAAGTTGCTTTTCCTTGGTAGGTACAGTTTCAAATGGAATTTCAGCGAGGCGGATATCTTCCTGTATTTTGTCACGCTGAATCCGCATGCCGTTTTTGGCGTTCTGTATATTCTTTTTAATATAAGAGGTTACATCATCAATATTGCTGTTGATGATTTTTATCTTTTCATTGTCTGGTGTGTACTTAAGCAGCAATTCTCTACGCTCCGCCTGCAGGTCTTTCAGACGTTTCATCAATTCTGTATAAAGGAGTCCGCCGTAGCCTTCATAATTGGCGGCTTTTGACAAGAAATCTTCGTTCCCCTGATTGACGTAGAAATCTATGGTGTCTAATGTTGCCAGGTTCATCTCTACATTTGTCAATTGTATTTTTAATTGAGCTATTTTTTTCAAATCTGTTTCAACCTCAAGCTTTGTATTGGTAATGTCATTTTTTAAACGATAATTTTCTAATTCATTTTCTGAATCAACTAATTTTTTTCCAATGTCAATTAATTGCTGATCTATGAAATCAACCGTTTTTTTTGCTGCACCTGTTTTAATGCGTATTCCTTCATCGATATATGTTTGCATTAATGTATTGGCAAGCAACATTGCTTTTTCCGGAACCGGATGTCTGCAGATAATCCGTATCACGGGAATATCTTTGTCGAGTTCATTAACATCAACATTTTTGCTTAATGCCTCCATTTGTTGTTCGATGGAGCTAATAGTAAAATAATATTTGTCTGTAATCAGAATGCCGGGTTTATTTTTTAATACTTCGGAATTTAATTTTACGAACAGGTCTATTCCTTTTAATTTTACAGGTGTATTGAAAGATTCGGTAGAGTGAAAGGGTTTTTCATTAAATGTGTAATCCAGAGTAAATTTTGTTGTGTCAATGATATTTACATGAAAGTTTACGCCATAATAAGCCTCATCACTTATATCGTATTTAATTGTGAAAGGACTGTCGTAAAATAATTCGGATGTTCTTATTTTTCCTTCTCTGAAGTATGATACATCAAAAGGTATAGTAGCAAGTGCAGCACGAAGCATTTCCGGAGATTTAACAACCTCTACTTCGGCCATTATTTTGCTGGGATTATTAAATACATCAAAAGTTTTAAAAAGATTTGTATTAGAGATATCTATATTGGGGTCTTCCAGTTTGATTCTGCCGGTACATTCGTACATGGGGGTACTGTAGCGGACAATTCTGCTCGCGATAAAAATCATAACAGCCATTAGGCCTATAATAAAAGGTAGGCCTTTAAATGCGGGCTGAAAAATCCGGATGATTTGTTGAAGGTTATTCATATAAAAATTATTCTTTATAAATACTAATCAGATCCCGGGCAATGTTGTTCCAGTTAAAATGCTGTTTAATCATTTCAACTGCATTGGCGCCAATCTGTTCAATTTTGTTCTGGTATTTCCATGTTTCTATTTGGAACATGGATTGTGAAATTTCATCCGGTGTATTATCTTTTAAAAAGATACCTGCATTATTATCTTGAATATATTCACCCATATTTGTAAATGCGCTTACCACACATGGAATGCCATTGGCAGCAGCTTCTAAGACTGCAGTAGGTAAACCTTCATTGCGTGATGGGTGATAAAATGCATCCATAGCTGCAATTTCATTGAATTTGTCTTCTCCATAGCGTGTTCCGAGAAAAAATACAGAATCAATTAAGTTATTTTTTTTGATATATGCCTGCATTTCGTTCATATATTCTCCATTTCCTATTAGCCGAAGTTCACCGGTACCTTTTTTATCTTTATATTTTTTAAACCCTGCTAATAAAAGATCGAGGCCTTTTTGGTCACGGGTAAGCCTGCCGCAATATCCAAAAACGGGTACGCTTGCTTGTCGTCGAATCTTTGCAGACGGGATATCTTCCATGCGCTGACCATTGGGAATTAATATTTTTTTTGATAGTGCATGTACCTTGTCGATATCATTTTTTTCTCCCGCCCCGAGACAATGAACGGCTTTACAAGTTGAAAGAATATTTTTTTCAAAAAAATTAAAATAGATGCTTTTAAGCAGTCCGTTTTTTCTTAACGCATTAGCTGCATAATTTCCGTGTGGAGTCAGAATAAAATCCAGCCCATATTTATTCAGGAGTTTAGTAAAGTGATAAAATTCTGGAATGAAGCCTCCGTGGATGTGAAATACAGTATCTTTCGTACATTCGCTGATTGCTTTTTTTATTGATGCATCAATGACAAGTTTATTTTTTTTAGATTGAAATAAGTTTAAATCGTATACTCGAGCCGTAGTTTGTTCTTGCGGGGCAGGAGTGATCCCCCAAACACTTACACGATACCCCAACGATGTTTGTTCTTTGGCGAGGTTGTCAACAACTTTATTGACTCCATTCATTCTATCCGGATTCGCTTTACCTAGTACTAAGTGAATGATGTGCATAGCAGTAATTTTTTAATGAATAGATATACCAAAATTGAGTGAGTAGCTGGCTGATAATAATACCTGAAAGCACTCCATAAATTCCATAATGTGTTATAAGAACATTTGCGGATATAAAACTGAATACAGAACTGATTATATAACCAATTAATATATGATGGTTTTGTTCGATTGTCCGGATTGCAAATCTCAGAGGTATAGATATAAAAACAAGTATATAGAATAGCGCGTAGATCTGAACAGTACCGGAATATTCAATAAAAGCCCTTCCATACAGCACCGCTATAATCTTTGAAGAAGATAACGCGATGGATATGCATAAGATACTTGTTATGAGTAAGCCTTTGATGGTAACAGATTTTAAATATTTGATTAAGGCTGCAGCCCCTAGATTGTGAAATATTTTTGAAGCGGAAACCGGGATATAGGATTCCATGGCGATGAATAAAATATTCAATACGCCGACAATATTTTGAGCAATACGGATTATACCGATTTCGGCCGTACCTAATAAAACACCTGCGGCAACTATAAAATAATTCCCGGAGAATAATTGTATGACAGATGTAAGGATCAGCCATTTTCCTTGCATCCAGTGATTGCTGATTGTAAAATTGAATAAGTGCAGATTTATTTGTATGCCTGATATTAAATAACCTGTAATTGCTGTTGTAATAAAGCTGATAGTAATAATTGAAAATATGTTTCTGACTGTAGAGGCGTAGCCGGAAAATAATAATCCAAGAAGCAAAGCTGTGCATAATACATCCAGCAAAAAAGTTATTTGTGGTTTGCCGGTTAGAATGAATTTTTTTCTGAAGAAGTCCTGCATTGTAAATGCGAAAACAGCTGCAGGTATTATGAATAGTAAACCTTCAAGGCGCGGAGTTTGAATGAATAATATGTCTATATATAGCATGAGCATTACAAACACAGAGCTCATGATACTGAATAATAACTGCAAAGAAAATAATGATTGGATATATTGATCCCTGTTTTCTTCAATGGATTTGTAGGCATATATGCTTGTCATAGGATTAAAAATGAATGATTGCTGCAAACCTGAAATAAACAGCACCAGCATCCAGCAAAGAACAAAGAAACCATAAATTTCAAGTCCCAATATCCTGGCGTACATAAATGAAGTGATAAAATTACCTCCGCTTACAATAGTCTGATCCAGCAAGGTAAATCCTTTGTTTTGATGTTTCTGCAATAACTCTGTATATTTTTTCATCTCTGTGTACGCTATTGAAAGAATTTGATTAGAACCAGTGTTGCGGTAAGCGTTGACGAAACTGCAATTAATACAGGAGCTTTTTTATCTACCATTTTACTCTTTCGGGTAGGAACATATATAACATCACCTGCTTCAAGTACTAAGTTTTTTTGTTTATAATCGTCCATGCATGTCAGGTCGAGTGTAAATTGTTTTGTATCGGAACCGCTTCCGCGAATTACCTGGATATGTTTTTTGTCAGCATAAAAATCAAGTCCACCAGCTAATCCCAACATTTCAACAACTGTGTTGTAATCCTTATCTATGGTGTATTTACCTGCTTTAAATACCTCTCCCAGAACTGTAACTTCCATGTTGATTACTTTTACTACTACTACCGGGTCAACAATATATTTTGCGTATAGTGTCCTTAAAGAATCTCCGGCAGCCCGGGGTGTTAACCCACCAAGCACAACCGTCCCGATTTGAGGCAGTGTTACTTCGCCCAGTTGGTTGATCATGATCCATTTTCCGTACACTTCGTTGGAGTTATATACACCGAATAGAGAACCAACACTAAGGTCATCATGGCTCCATATACTGATTGTAATCTTATCATCAGGTTTAAGTATATGTTCTGGAATACCAGGAGGAATAGAGTCACATGCAGAATAGTTATGTTTACTATTCTGAAATAAGTTTTGCGTAGTACAGGCGTTTAATAGCAGCGCGGCTGTAAGTACAAACAAATAATTGCAAAGGCGTTTCATCGTTTAATAAATAAACTTTAAAAACAATAAGGTTGCTGTTACCACAAACAACATGGCAATTGCCGCTTTCTTAAATACATCTTTTTGTGTCTCCGTATTTACAATAGATTTTAACATCAGAATTTTTGTAATGGCAAGAGAGAGATTTAAAAAAGCATCATCGTCTTTTGTTACATAATCGTATGCTCCATATTTCAGGCTATTAATTCCAATGAGAATGTTGTCTTGCGCCGATAAAAAAATTACCTGTATATCCGGGTTAATAGCTTTAACCTGTTTCAAAACTTCTATGCCGTCCATAGAACCTAGCATATAATCTAAAACAATAATATCCGGGCTTTTAAAAAGATTCTGTAAGCATTCTTCACCCGAATTGAAAATTTCTACCTGAAATCTTTTTTGTTCAAGCTGAAAGCCGATCATTTGAGCGTATGCTTCATTGTCTTCGACAACAAATACAAATGGTTTTTTATATGTTTTCATAGCAGTATACTTGATTTTAAATCTGTATTTGCT
>JAGKWN010000074.1 GCA_021151805.1 Cytophagaceae bacterium
GTATATAGATATCCTTATCTGTAACCAGACATTTTAAATCTTGTTTTTTATTCTAATTTAAATACTATATCAATTATGAAAAAAATCGTTAAATCAGTTTTTTTAGCTGCATGCTTTTTTAGTATGTATCTTTCACAGGCTCAAACAGAGCCTGACCTCGTTTTATATCTGCCATTTTCAGGAAATACAACAGATGCTTCTGGTTTAGGCAATAATGGTACTGCTTTCAATGGCGCTACATTAGGTATCGATAGATATGGCAATGCTAATTCAGCATACAAGTTTGATGGGATTGATGATTATATTGTTGTAAAGGATGCTCCCAGTTTGAATCCGGATTATATTTCGTTATGTGCATGGGTTAGAGCTGATGATATAGCTAGTCATTCTCCTGAAATTCTCCGGAAATGCACTTTCTCGGATGCAAGCAATCAACAATATTATTTGAGGCTTAAGGATACAATCCATCCGGAAGGAGGGGTTCAAGTTACTCCGCCGGGAACGCATGTAAACTGTACCTATGACGGTGGTCCGTGGAATAAATGTCTTTCTTCTACTAAAACTCCACTGCTGGAATGGCATTTTATTGTTGCTACCTATGATGGAATAGTTCTTAAAATGTATGTAGATGGGCTTCTTGCAAGCAGTTCAGTACTTACTAATCCTGGCCCGCTAAGAAAATGTGGTGCAAATTTACGTATCGGATTAGGCTGGAATAATTTTCCGAATAATTTCAAAGGTAGAATTGATGATGTACGTATTTACAAGCGGGCATTAACTGCATGCGAAGTGTATAGACTTTATAAATATAATACTACAGATCAGGGTTTAATTATGTACTTACCATTAAATGGTAATGCAGATGATGCAAGTAAATATTTAAACAATGGCACTGTATATGGTGCTACATTAACCACTGGTGTTAGCGGTCTTGCGAATACAGCTTATTATTTTGATGGTGTCAATGATTATATAGCCGTTCCGGATGCTGGGAAATTAAACCCGGATTATATTTCGTTATGTGCATGGATAAAAGCTGAAGATGTACCATTGCATTATGCGGAAATTTTTAGGAAAAGTAAGGATCTGGATGCAAGTAACGAGCAATATTATTTGAGACTTACCAATTCAACGTATCCTCAGGCGGCTGTTAAAGTTACTCCTTCCGGAAATACGCAATACTGTGCTTATGATGGAGGGGCTTCATGGAATAGCAATACTTCTACAATTTCAGCTTCATTATCAACCTGGCATTTTATGGTATCTACCTATGATGGTGTAGCACTTAATATATATATAGATGGCATTTTAGTTAGTACCTCAACATTTACAAAAGGCGGACCTCTCAATAAATGCGGTGCAGAACTCCGCATTGGAAAAGGCTGGAGTCAGTTCCCAAGCTTTTATAAAGGTAAAATTGACGAAGTGCGTATTTATAACAGAGCATTGATGGATTGTGAAATTACAGAACTTTATAATGCTCAAACAATATCATCTTTAAGAGAAAGCACATCTGTTGATGATGCAGCATATTCAACAGAGGTAGCTTCTACGGTTGATTTCTATCCAAATCCATTTGACAATACGATCGAAGTAATGGGTGAAATAAATAAGTCGTATACGTATCAACTATATACTTCTGAAGGTGTGAAAGTAGGTTCAGGATTATTGAATGCAAAGATTGAAACCGGAACATTACTGCCGGGCATTTATATCATACAGGTATATGATGCACAAAATACATGTATTCAGACTAAAAGACTTGTAAAACTATAAGGCACTTTTTGGGGCAGATAAAAGGATTCATAAAATGAATATTCATTTTATGAATCCTTTTTTTTATTTTCCGTATCTTATTAGTATGGATGATGTGATTTTAGAAACTGCGGTGCTACATGTAAAGCCAGAGCTTGTTCAAACCTTTGAAGAATCTTTTAAAAAAGCATCTGCTTATATAGCATCTGTTAAAGGATATGTGAACCATGAGTTGCATCTTTGTATCGAATCTCCCAATCAATACTTGCTGCTTGTGCGTTGGGAAAAGCTGGAAGATCATACCATAGGGTTCAGGCAATCTGCCGCCTATCTGGAATGGAAGAAACTGCTGCATCATTATTACGAACCTTTTCCTGTTGTAGAGCACTACAAACAAGTATTCTGAATAATTTATTTATTTTCTTCATTATGTTACGTGTATTATTTATTCTTTTTAGCATTTCATTTATAACTGTTGCAGCTGCGCAAATTAAAATGGATACTGTATACTTGTATATGAATAAAGAGACAGTGAAAGACTGTGCCGATGAATACCGGGTGAGAAGCTGGGGTAAGGTGTTGAAAGCTGAAGATTATTCTATCACCTATGGCTATATCTTATCTTCATCTTATTACAGTTCATTTGACCCGTATGTGAAAGATGGACATACAATAAACTATCTAAAAGGTGTCATTGATTCGGAAGGTGAATATGTAAATGATAAAGCGGAAGGATTATGGAAAAGCTATTATAATACAGGTGCGCTTTGGTATACAGAAGAATTCAAAAACGATCATAGAGATGGATTTGTTAAGGGGTATTTTAAAACCGGAGAATTAAAACGTGAAGAACAATATAAGAAGGGGCAATTCAAAAAAGGTAAATGTTATACAAGAGCAGGTAAGGATACAACTTTTTATCAGATGCATCAGATGCCTGTATTTGCCGGCGGAAGCGAACAGGCGATGGTTAAATATTTTCAAAAAAATCTTGTGTATCCACAGCAGGCGAAAGATCAAAAAATACAAGGGAAGGTGTATGTTCAGTTTACAATCATGGAAGATGGAAGCATACAAAATGTGGGAGTGGTACGAAATAGAGGCGCTGCACCTATACTTAATGATGCCGCAGTAGAGTTTGTTAAACAAATGCCAAAATGGAAACCCGGATGTATTGACGGTGTACCGATTAAAGTGAAAAGGATTATTCCTATTTCGTTTCAACTGTAGTAATGATTTATAATTACTACAGCTTTTTTTGTTTTAAATTGACTTTTCCAGGTGGTGCAATTCTCCCGTTCATCGCAAAATACTGTCCGGTCATCTATTTTACTTTTTATTCTCCCTAAAATGACGGAAATAGTACTGGTCATACATTGACTACCCATGTAGTCATTCAAATGCTTTACTATGAAAATCCTCTTATTTATAAGTATTCTTTTATGCTCTCTTGCTGCTTACGCTCAGCAACAGGTAACGGGAAAAGTAGTGGATGCCGTTACCGGTGAGCTTATGGCTGGTACGGTAGTTGTTCTGCTGGATAAAACAGATACAACTAAAGTAAATTCAACACTTACCGAAGAAGATGGTTTATTTCTGATTGATCATGTTTCAAACGGAACGTATATTTTCAGAACACTTTTGATTGGCTATAAGCCGACTCAGTTCGAAGTCAATGTTGCGAATGCCAATAAAGATCTTGGTACTGTTAAAATTCATGAAGATTCACTGATACAGGAAGTACTCATTACAGAAAGGATTACCCGTGTTGAACAGAAAGGTGATACCACCAATATCAATGCAGGCGCATACGTAACCAATCCTGATGCAACGGCTGAAGACCTGGTTTCTAAAATGCCAGGTATTACAGTGCAGAATGGTGCTGTTAAAGTGAATGGTGAAACCGTACAAAAAGTAACGGTAGATGGTGAAGAATTTTTTGGAAACGATGCCTTGCTGGTTTTACGGAGTTTGCCGGCAGAGGTAGTAAATAAGGTCCAGATTTTCGACAGGCAAAGCGACCAGGCACAGTTCACAGGCTTTGATGATGGTAATGCACAGAAGTCGATCAACATTGTTACCAAGCCGGAAAAAAATAACGGCCAGTTTGGAAAGATCTATGGCGGCTATGGTACAAATGATCGTTATACCGCAGGCATGAATATCAATTCCTTTAAAGGCAAACAACGTGTTTCGTTAATTGGTATCAGCAACAATATCAACGTACAGAATTTCTCTACACAAGATCTGACCAATATGGGCATGACTTCCGGCAGAGGCGGTCCGGGTGGTGGAAGCGGTACCGGTGGCGGTCCGCAGTATGGTCCGGGTAACAGTGCCAATAACTTCCTGGTTGGGCAGCAGAGTGGTATTACAACAACAAATTCCATCGGATTAAATTATTCTGATGTGTGGTCTCCTAAACTGAAAGTATCGGCGAATTATTTCTTCAACAACACAACCAACACCAACAACAGTGTTATAAACAGACAGTATTTCCTAAACGATTCTTCCAGTACCGTATATTCTGAAAACAACAACAGCACCACAAAAAATTATAACCATCGGTTTTCCGGACGATTGGAATATAATCCAGATTCTACCAAATCGTTTCTTTATATACCGAACTTCAGTTTCCAGAAAAGAAATGCCTACCAGAATCTGCTCGGCGTAAATAGATACCGTGATTCATTATTGAGTACAACTGCAAACAATAATGATAACATGAGTAATAACTATTCGATTTCAAACAACCTGATCTATCGTCAGAAGTTAAAGAAACAAGGCCGTACATTCTCTGTTAATCTTGGTTCCACAATCAATGTGAATGATGTAAATACGGTGCTGTATTCAAATAATATTTATACTGATGATATCACGAATACGAAACTGGTGGATCAGCAGGGGATCAACAATACCAATTCCTATACATACAGAGCATCTGTGATGTATACAGAGCCTTTATCTAAAACAAGCACGTTGATGTTTAACTACAGTCCTTCCTATGCGAAGAATGATGCCAACAAACGTATATCCAATTACAATCCCAATACCGGTGAATATGATTCGACAGCCGTATATGTATCGAACCAGTTGAACAGTTATACCCTGACTCAGAAAGGTGGCCTGGGGTATCGCTATGGCAAAGGTAAAATAAATATGATGCTTGGTGCAGATGTACAGCAGGTAAAGCTTTCGAGCACACAGATATTTCCTGGTACAAGTGAAATTGAAAAATACTTTACGAATGTGTTGCCTTCTGCCATGATGAGAATAAAGTTCAGTGACAGCAGTAATGTTCGTATCCGCTATCGTGCCAGTACGTCTATTCCTGGCGTAAACCAACTGCAGAATGTGATTGATAACTCCAATACATTATTGTTATCTACCGGTAATCAGAATCTGAAACAGGAATACACTAATTCTCTGATGATGAATTATGGATTGACCAGCGCAAAGAAGGCAACTAACTCCATGATTTTTTTGGGCATCAGCCAAACAAGTAATTACATCGCCAGTTCAAGCTTTATTGCTACCAATGATACAGTAATAGATAATGGTGTTACCATCAACAAAGGTTCTCAGCTTAAACGGCCAGTAAATTTGAATGGCTATTGGAATGTAAACAGTTTTTATACCTATGGATTTCCGGTGTCAAAGCTAAAAAGTAATCTGAATGTGAATGCCGGTATAACCTATATACGTACGCCAGGTTCGATCAATTTTGTAACCAATATTTCAAATGCATATGGATTGAATGCAGGTGCGGGAATTTCCAGTAACATCAGCAAGGAAGTAGATTTCAATCTGATATATAATGCATCGTATAACATCGTTCAGAATTCCATACAGCCGCAATTAAATAACAATTACTTCTATCATATAGCGACAGCCAAAGTCAATGTCATGCCTTACAAAGGTCTGGTGTTGTCAACAGATTTCACGCAGCGCTTATATGCGGGTTTATCTTCTGCCTACAACCAGCAGTTCTTATTGTGGAATGCCGGCATTGGGTATAAGATGTTAAAAGACCAGAAACTGGAATTGCGTTTAAGTGTATTTGACTTATTAAACCAGAATAGAAGTATTGCCAGAACGGTAACGGAAACGTATGTACAGGATACCTATACCACCGTCCTGACACGTTATTTTATGTTTACGGTAATGTATACGATCAAAAATTTTAAAACAGCTTGAGTATGGTGAGATAGAAATTCTAAGCGATTTTATCTGTTTGAAAAAGGAAAGGTAAAATAAATATCCGAATCCGATTGAATCCCTTTACCCATGGTTTTTAAACATTTTTTATGGGTAACAAAGCGTATCAAACGATGCGGGAAAATGCCTTGCATGCTCGTTTTTGAAGCAGAAATGCAGTTTTTTAATATTGAATCAGCAGTGTACGCCGTAATATTGGAAACGATTTCACCAAAACTCTTTCCAAATGAAAAAAATAACTTTATTGATTTCTGTCTGGCTTGGTGCTGCTACTTTCTTTTCCTGTGAGAAGAAAACCGAAGCCATATATAAACCTCAAACCTCTGATAAAGAGGTGCAGGATTTATTGAAAAATATGTCTCTGGAAGAAAAAGCCGGACAGATGACACAAATTGATATCCGTAATCTTCTTACAAACGGATATGGTAATACAGATGAAAAATTAGATTCGGTCAGACTGAAGGAGGCTATACAAACCTATCATGTAGGTTCTATTCTGAATTGTATCCAGGCGTATACACCGGAGAAATGGATAGAGCTTGTATCTCAGATCCAGAACGAAGCGATGCATACAACAAATAAGATTCCGGTGTTGTATGGAACAGATGCTGTTCATGGCGTTGGCTTTATGAAAGGCGCCGTAATATTGCCGCATAATATCGGTTTGGCAGCCACTCGTAACAATGCATTGGTTCAACAAGCGGGAACACTTACAGCAAAAGAAGCACGTGCCGTGGGTTTGACCTGGAACTTCGCGCCCGTGCTGGATGTGGGCCGTGAACCTTATTGGTCGCGGTTTGAGGAAACATTTGGGGAAGATGTATATATCACTACACAAATGGGTAAAGCAGCCATTACAGGCATGGAAGGGAATGATCTTACTTCTGTGAATGCCGTTGCTTCCTGCATGAAACATTTTCTTGGTTATTCGGCTCCAAAAAATGGTATCGACAGAACACCTTCGCACATTCCGGAAATTATTTTGCGTGAATATTATTTACCTCCGTTTAAAGAAGCCATACAAGCAGGTGCTTCTACCATCATGATCAATTCTGCGGAGATCAATGGTGTACCATGCCATGGAAATAAATGGCTGTTAACAGATCTGCTTCGTACTGAGCTGGGCTTTAAAGGCCTTGTATGTTCAGACTGGGAAGATGTGATCCGTTTGCATACCTGGCATAAAATTGCGGCCACACCGAAAGATGCAGTAATGATTGCAGTAAATGCCGGTGTAGACATGAGCATGGTGCCGAATGATTATTCTTTTCCGAAGTATGTAATTGAATTGGTAAAGGAAGGTAAAATATCGATGGAACGTATTGACGAAGCGGTTGGTCGTATTCTTACTTTAAAAATAAAATTGGGTTTGCTGAAAAAGCCATTACCATCGCTTGAAGATATTAAAGTGATTGGCTCGGATGCGCACCAGCAGATTGCACTGGAAGCGGCACGCGAATCCATGACCTTGCTGAAAAATAATAATAATTGTCTGCCATTAACAAAAGGGAAAAAAATTCTGCTTGCTGGTCCGGCAGCGAATAGCCTCTCTGCTTTGCATAGCGCATGGACCTATACATGGCAGGGAGCCAGCCAGGCGATTTATCCAGCATCTATACGAACTGTTAAGCAAGCCCTGGAGGCAATGGCCGGAGAAGGTAATGTGAAAACAAATGCCTCGCCTGTATTTACAGATGCTGCCAATTATGATGTATCTTTTATAAAAAAGAATGCAGCTGCTGCAGATGTGATTGTACTGTGCATAGGCGAGGATGCCTACGCTGAGCAACCGGGTGTGATCAAAGATTTGAACCTGCCTGCAGCTCAAAAGCAATTGATTGTTGCGGCGAAGAAGACCGGAAAGCCGGTAGTGGTATGTTTGTTAGAGGGCAGACCGCGTTTGTTTCCGGAAGAAGAATTACTGACAGATGCCGTGCTGATGTGTTACCGTCCGGGGAATAAAGGGGCGCAGGCCATTGCAGAAGTATTGTTCGGTGAAGTGAATCCTGCTGGTAAACTTCCATTCACGTATCCGAGATACAACGGGGATATTACAACGTATGATCATAAGTTTAAAGAAACCGAACAACAGTTGGCACCAGGTGTGAGTGAGTTTGTCGCATTCAATCCGCAGTGGGCATTTGGCCATGGGTTGAGTTATACAAGTTTCAGTTATACAAATCTGAAAGTGGATAAAAAGGATTTCTCACGTAAGGATAGTGTTCAGGTTCAGGTTGACGTAACCAATACGGGAAGCCGTGTAGGTAAAGAAGTGATCGAGCTGTATTCACGCGATCATTACGCTTCGATCACACCTTCTGAAAGACGTCTGAGGAAGTATACTAAGATTGAATTGAAAGCAGGCGAGAAGCAAACGGTTGTATTCACCATCAAAGTATCGGATCTGCAATTTGTGAACAACGATCTGGCCACGGTTACAGAAGCCGGTACATTTGATCTGATTGTGGGCAATCTTCGCACGGAAATACATTTAAATGATTAAATTGATGTAGTTTATAGTTCATAGCATACTTTCCGGTTTTCGGAAAGTATGCTTTTTAAAAACATGGATCTGTTTTAACCGTAGTACATAAAAAATATTCGTAATGATCCTGCGATTGATTCAATTACTGGTTTGTTTGTTGTTAATGCTTCCTGCCCAGGCACAGCTTGTGCTGGATGAACAGACAAGTGATATTTTTTTAACCGATCAGAACTCTTCGTTTGGTAATCAGGCCGGAGACAAAGATTATTATTGGATCGAAACCAAAATCAAAAAAACAACTTCAGCAGATTTTCTGATTGAGTGTCTGGCACCGCAGTTAAAAGATATTAAAGCTTATGTGCTGAATCAAAATGGTGATACCATCCGGTTTTTTAAAACGGGTGCGGAGTATGTTTTTGAACAACGTTATCTGGCACATAAGAATTTTATTTTTCCATTGAACATGGAACCCGGCAACTATACCATTCGCATTGGCGTGCGCGATATACAAGCCGATGAATTGTATTTTAAAATCCGTTCCGATCATTTCTTTACAGAGTATGCCATCTCAGAATATTTCTTCCTGGGTTGTTATTACGGCATACTGCTGATTGTATTGTTGTACAATCTGTTTCTGTATATCAAAGGAGCCTTGCGTGTGCATATACTATATGTGTTTTATATTATTGGTTGCATTGCTTTGTCGGTGCGGGAAGACGGAATGGCTTATCAGTATGTTTTTTCTTCGTTTCCTTCCTTTAATTTTATATTTAACAGTTACCTGACAAAACCATTATTCTTAAGCACGTTTATTATTTATTCCGTTTCATTTCTTGAGATCAAAAGATATATACCGGTCGTTAAGAAAATTTTGATTGGCTTATTGCTTGCATATATATTTATATTGCTGTTATCTGTACAATTTAAAGCAGTTGTATTGATTTCAGAATATGTGTTCTTCTCCGTATTTATCCTTGTATACATTACTTCTTTAGTGATTGCCAAGAAAGGAAATCGTTTCGCTTATTATTTCTTTGCAGGTTTTTCCATGGTCATGTTAAGTGTATTGATCAATCTGCTGCGTTCATTCAATATTATTCCCTCCACAATTTTAACGGTTTATAGTTTTAACTATGGCATTATACTGGAGGTGATTATTTTCTCTGTTGCCCTAGCCGATAAGATCCGTATTATACAGGAAGAACGGGAACAGAGCAAGGAAGCACTGATTGTACAGTTGAGCGAAAACGATATGTTACAGCAGCGCCTTATTACAGAGCTGGAGGAAAAGAAAAAACTGCAGGAAAAAGTAAACCTCGAACTGGAAGCGAAGGTACGTGAACGTACTGCTGAGCTGCAATCGGCCAATGAAAAGCTAGCAGCGTTTGCAAAAGAAACCGATCGACTTAATTCTGAATTGGATCGTTTTAATTATTCCCTGCAAAAAGAAATTAAACAGGAGAAGATCTCTCGCATCTATAACCAGGAGGTTTCCTATGAGGAATTTTTGAATACGTATTCTGATGATGAAACCTGTCTGAAGGTGATTCTGCAACTGAAGTGGCCTGAAGGATTTGTATGCAAGAAATGCGGGAATACGAAAGCCAGTGATGCAGGTGTGTGGTATCGTAAAAAGTGCAGCAAATGCGGAACGATTGAGTCCATCACGGCTAATACCTTATTCCACCATTTGAAATTTCCGTTGAACAAAGCATTTTATTTAACCTATGTGGAGTTCTCTAATATCAAGCAAACAGACGAGGCATTGGCAGAGCGCATTGATTTGAGAAAACCAACCATCTGGGCATTCAGGAAAAAAGTAGAAGAACGAATGCAGGAAAAAAATTACGCAAAGGCAACGAATTGGAAGGATATTGTGCTGGACGAAATCTAATCTGAAATTTCAATCAGGTAATGAACCATTGCTTCAATATATTTTTTTACTTTCTTTTTGATTTTCTTATCTCCCGGATGCTGCGATAATTCGATCGTCGTTACCTTTGCCCGGATACAGGCTCTGTATGCTTTGAAATACGTGAACAGCATTTTCTCCTTTGAAGAAAATACAAAGCCTGATTGTTTAATATAATTTTTCAGGAATAAACCTGAAAGCTCTTGGTAACCGTAAGTTTCCAGGTCCATGCAGAGAAAGGCAATTTCATTAAAGACATCGATTTGTCTGAAGGCATCTCTGAATTCAATACAATCAAAAATGATCGGTTCCTCTTCAATAAATATATTTTGTCCGTGCAGATCGCCATGGCAGTTTTTAAAATACCCATTGGCAACCCGTTGGCGGATGAAGTCCTGTTGCAGGAAGATCAGGTCATTGGATAGCGCAATTGCAGCCAATACAAGCTGCTTATATTCTTCGCCCAATTCCTGCTGAATCGTTGATATAAACTTTTCTATATCTGCAAATTCGCGGGATAGAAAGAAGGGATCGTATGAAATGGATAAAGACTTTTCCCGTAAATGAAATGCGGCAATTTGTGTTGCCAATTGACGGATTGATTTTTTTCGGATGGTGTGGTTCTTCAACAATTCATTTAGCTGATGTTTGGGATTCATGCCCTGCATCAAAACAGCATATTCTTTAGCTTGACTTGCCGATTTCGATATGTGCCATGTCGAATTTTTATTTGAGATACTCAGCACGTCGAGGTACATTTTTTTTGCCAGGCGCTGATTTAGCCGCAGTTCTTCGTAGCAATAGCGTTTCCGTTTTTCTAAGGTTGAGAAATCAAGAAACGAAAGCTTAATATCTTTTTTAATTTTATACGCATAGCTACCTTTTATAATGACATAAGAAATAGCTGTTTCGATCAGCCGGGCTTTGGCATCATGATCGTATGGAAATACACCGTTTGAAATGAGTTGTTCAATTTCTTTTCTGTTCATTGCTTATGTATGTTAAAGCTTCTGATAAAAGCGCTTCGATATTATTTTGCTGAGAAACCAATGTTTTATAAGGCTGCTCAATCGGTTCAAATAATTCTTTGAGCTTTAGGTATACTGTATAATCCGCTTCACTATCAGGCCTTGCTACTGATGTTCTGGTCTTGATCAATTGCTGGTCTGCTTCAATGTAAAAGATATAAAGAGGAATATGTTTTTGTGTTGCCAGTTTGTAAAAAGGAGTGCGCAATTTGTTTTTATAAAAGGTTGCATCAATCACTACCGTTTTGCCTTTTTCAATATTTACAGAAGTATGTGCAAGCATGGTATCGTATACCAATTGTTTTTCCTGTTCAGAATAGGTTCGGCCTTTAGGGAATAATTCTTTCCGCAGCAGGTCGCTGTTAAAATAAGCCGCCTGAATCTTTTCGCTCAAATGTTTCGCAAAGAAGCTTTTTCCTGAACCCGGGAGCCCGCAAACTAAAATAAGTACAGTATTCATCTTATTTATATACAAAACTTTATAATTCCTTCAGAATTGCTTCATAAAGGCCTCAGAATTAGTACAAATATACTTCAGAATCAATATATACATTTGGTATATAAAAAGAAACACAAAAGCCCCTTAGCGGGTTGTTTCTGATAACTGAACTTAATTAATACTACTATGAAAAGAATCGTATTTACACTTGCTCTACTTGCAGTATTGACGTTGGTTTCATTTGCACATTTTTAAAAAAGCATTCTGGAGTTTGTTGAACGTAAATCTCTGGAAGCTTATAAAAATAAAAAATCTTGTTATCGTTTGTCCCGGCAGATCTTATTATTTGCCTTGAATTGATGCTGGGATGATCAGGTATAAAAAAAGCGTTTGAAATTTCAAACGCTTTTTTATTGAATAGGTTGAAGGCTTAGATTAAGAACCGCAGCCTTCACAGAAATAGTTGATTGATCCGTATGGTTTAACACCATTAAGAATCATAGTCATGTTATGAATTTTATCTTTCAACTCTAATTTTTCGCTAAAATCAGTTGTCTTAGCAACTGCTGCATTTAATTTATCTAGCTCCAGTTGAACGTGTTCTTTTTCAGATACTGTTAATTCTGCCATATATATTTAAGTTTATTATCTTCTTAAGTAAAGATAACAAAGAGCCTACTAAAATAATTCCTTGTGGAAAAACTTTTATTGTTTGATGAATTTAATGGATCTGTTGTTTGATATAAACACATAAAGTCCTGGAGAAAGCGACTCTGTTCGGATAACATCATTGCTGTTTTTTAGTTGTCCGTTTAAGACATTGTTTCCCAAAGCATCTGAAATATTATAGGAATAGTTATTACACTGTTCAGGAAGCTGGATGCAGATACTTTCAGCACATGGATTTGGATAAAGCTGAATGACAGATCTTGTTGTCGATATATTTTTTATATCGGTAGGTAAGTAACAGGTGTTTGTACAAGTTTGGGTAGTGACATTGGTTAAGCCATTGTTGGTAGCTGTAACGGTATTATTGCTACAAACAACATTATTGTATGCGGTTCCTTTCGAAGAGGATTCTGTTATTAAAATTCCATAACCGGTAGTATTTACAGCAAGCGTATTGTTTGCAAATGTATTATAATTGCCCCAGCCGCTAACAAGTATGTGTGTTTGAAAACCATCTGCAATGGTATTGCTTCCGGTATTGCATTCGATGGTATAGTAATTGCCTTTTACATCAATCCAGGAGTCGGCAGAATTTTGATTGTTTAATCCTGTACCATTGAATGTATTGTAAGCGATCCGTCCACTTTTTGTACCTTCTTTAATGTCAATATTTTCGGATGCTACATGGTCCCCAAAAGAATTATTCAGGATCGTATTGTAATTACATGTATCGGCATTTCCTTTTGTATATGTTGGCCAGTTGCTCACTGCAGAACCAATATAAATCGCTTCTCCATAGCCCGCTGCATATATTCCCGTCGAATCGATAAAACAATTTTCAACGCTGTTATAGGAACTATAAGACCGGAGATGGATACCTTCATCGCCGGTTTTATTCACATGCAGATTTTTAATGATGTTGTGATGGCTGCTATCGAGCACAAGGCCTTTGGCAGAATTATAAATCGTGAATCCGTCCAGCAGCCAAAAGTTATTTCCCCGTAATCCCAAACCATAACCTGAACTTAAACTATTGGAAGTGATAATAGCAGCAGCAGTACCCTTTAATGTAATGGGATTGTTGCTTGTGCCATGTATGTTTGCGGGTATAATAAATCCACCTGATTTAGAGTAAATACCATCGGACAGAACAATGGTTTGTCCGGCAACGGCTGTGTTTAATGCAGTTTGTAGCTCTGTGGCGTTACTGACAGTGATTGTTTGTGCATGAACATTTATAGTGTTATGCAGTATATAAACGGAAAGTAATAATGAAAAAATATTTTTCATAAATAACAGACATTTGGAAATGAATATAGACCTAATATATCTGTTATTTATGAAATAAATTTGTACTTACGATTCTAACTATTGAATATACGAAGTACTGAAAGTATTTATACTTCTACTTTGTAATTCAGATCAAGTTCATCACCGCTTTTGCCTCGTATGCCCCAATTGTATTTAGGAGATTCAAATAAAGTGATTTCTAAATCCATATTCGAAATCCCTAATTCCTTTTCAAATCGTTCAAACAGCAATTTGTATAATCTCTTTTTGGCTTCAATAGACCGGCCTTCAAATAAATTGATTTCGATAATGGTATGCTTAGGCGAGCGCGTATCAAAATAAAAATAACTGTCTGCATCTATGTATATAAACCGGTGCGCTTTTTTTTCTTTCGGATACTGAAAGGCATCCATCACGCATTCGTGCAGTACTGCTGAAAGCTTTTCCCGGATTGGATGTAATTCTTCTTTGATACCAAAAATTTTAATTTGTCCCATAGTCTTAAGGTTAGTTCGATACAATTTAATGTATTGCAGGAATAAATTAAAATAATAAATGAAAGATCGTTAGAGGTTTCTCTTCGCCTGTGCCAGATGTCTTTCGTTGTGTGCAATCATAAACTGAAAAACATCGCCCAGTTTTAATTTGATAAAAGGTGAAATTGAAATCGGAATTCTGGCATCCAGGTTTTTATGCCGGGCTGTTTTCAGGTAAGTGAGAAGCAATTCCTGTTGATGAATAAATTCAGCAACGACCGCGTAGGCATCCAGATTTTTTTCAGGAATATGCTTTTTAAAGGCTTTGTATTTTTTCCCTGAACCGGGAAGCATCATTTGTGTGAAATATTTTCCCAGCCAGCTGCTTTTAAAAGTTGAATTGAAATCCTTTGAGGTATTCTTGTTTAATGCTTTGTTGATCTGAGGTAAATAAAAATGTCCGTAACTGTTCAGATGATCGAGGCATTGGGCAATACTCCATCCGCCAGTAGCAGAAGGGCGAAGCAGGGTAGAAGCATATGTATTCTGAAGTGTTGTTATAGACAAGCTCAGCCCATTTTCAACACGGTCTTCCAGGTCTTTTAACAGGTTAAATGTGTCAACTGTTTTCATGTTCTTATTATTACTTGTTAAAAGATCTGTTGAGTTGATACAAAACACAAGCAGTTATAAAAAAGAAACTTTCTATAAGTAGCCATCGAGTGCCGAATGCGCCCAGTGTACCTTCTGTAAATATGGTAATGATTCTGGAGAGGGCATAGAAGCCCCAGAGCATCGAAAGAAACAGAAGTCCCAGGGGTACATTTTTTCTAATAAGATACAGCAGGCTTATACATATTGTTAATCCTGCGCCGCCGTAAACACCTCTTATTGAGCTGTAGGCGTCGGTATTGGTTAATTGGACTTGTACGAGATTCATGACAGCTTGGGGATCATGAAAAGCCATCAAGCTCACCGATAATATACACAGTGCTGAAAAGATTATAAAACCTTTGGATGCGAAAAGAATCGTTTTTGTTTTCATAAAGATGATGTTTATGAAACAAAATTGACGTAAATGCTTTTCGAAAATATTGGTGTTTACCAAGATTTTAAATTTTTACTTTATTCAGTAGTTTACTAAAATTGGTGGCATCAATGCCCAGGTAACTTGCCAGGTACTTATGCGGTACTAACTGCAATATATGCGGACTGCGTTGCAGGAGTTTCCTGAAACGATCTTCTGACGAAAAGGATTGTACTTCTACCAGGCGTTCCAGCACGCCGGAGAGCGCCTGCACAACTCCTTTCCGGATTAAGATCTCTATTCCGATGATGTCTTTGCTGAGTGTTTCAATCTCTGCAAAAGGTGCCCGCAAAAAAACGGATGGCGTTAGCGTTTCATAATAATACCTCGAAGGACTTTCATGGATCATGGAATCCAGTACGCCACCAAAGGAAGGCGGGTAAGTAAATACCAGCGTTGCTTCACGGTTCTGGTCATCAAAATAAAATACACGTTGCACACCTTCCACAACAAAATATAAATACTTTTCTGTTTGGCCAGGTATGGTTAATTGTTCTTTACGTTTGGCTTCAAACGGTTTCCATAAAGATTCAAATCGAAGCCATTCTTCGTCTGTAAAAGGATGAATGGAGGTGACTAGTTTTTTAAGTTGTTCGGTTTGCACGTGCATCATCAGATCAGATATAGATGGTTTCGCCGGCGCATACATACAAAATGTCGCCACCACTTGGATTTTTTTCCTGCTCGGCTTTTAAGATGCGTATCGGGTCACTGAGCGGCTCATCAGATAAATCAAAGGTGCCGTAGTGCATAGGGATCAAATGTTTTGCTTTGGTTTCCTGAAAAGCTTTTAGTCCGTCAACAGGAGAGAGGTGGCTTTGGCCCATGAAAAATTCCGGCTTGTATGCACCAATGCCAATCATGGCATAATCGACTGAAGGAAATATTTTTGCTATATCAGCAAAGTGGCCACCATAGCCACTGTCGCCACCGAAGTAAATCGTTTTACCTGTAGCCTGTATAACGAAGCCACCCCACAAACGTTTGTTGGTGTCGGTTAAATACCGTCTGCCCCAATGCCTTGTCGGAACATAAATAATTTTTAATGCAGCTGGAGTCAGGTATTGCTGGTACCAGCCAGCGGACTGTATCGTGCTGCTGTTTGTTATTTTGCGGATAACAGTGTCAACATGGAGCCCTGTTAAATAGATAGCATTCGGATTGTTCTTCGCAAGCAGCTCCAGACTCTTTTTATCACAATGATCACGGTGGTCGTGAGAGATGAGAATGTAGTCAATATTTTTTAATTGCTCAGGTGCTACAGGCAAAGGCGACTTTCGTTTGATTAAAGATACATCAAACAATACCGGGTCGATTAATAAGGTAACTCCTGCTATGCGGATAAAGAAAGAAGCGTGGCCGAGCCATACAATACAATCTGCGGAAGATTTCAGAAAGGTTGCATCGGTATGGCAGGCTAATTTCCAGGTGTCTTTTTTCTTTTCAACCTTTTGCGGATTCTTCATGGTTTGCCATTTCCATAATTCTTTGAACGAATTAATGAAAGGAAATTCATGATTTACAAAACGACCCTTTTCATCCACGGGAGTACCTGTCCATGCAAAAGGCAATTGAATGGTTTGCAATGCAGGATTGGATACGAAATGTTTACCGGAAGAAATTTTTTCAGCCATCGCGGAGTAACTTTATATAAAATAAAAGAGGGACTAATAATAGTCCCTCTTAATAGTACGAATTTTTAAGGTTGCTTACAATGCCGGCCTTTTATTTTTTAGCTTCGTTTGAATCTTCAGGTGCATTCACGGTTGGTACATCTTCACCTTTTAAATACGTTGGAAGATTCAGGCCTGCCATATTGAATAGGTCATTTAATGGCGGTACCGTTTTCATCATGCCAGATACAAAGTTTGCTGTTGAAGAATTTCCGTTATCGGAGCTTCCGTTTCCGGAATCCCAAACAGTAATTTTATCAATCTTAATATTCTTAACGGCTTCAACCTGTGTTTTAACCAGATCGGGTAATTTTTCAATTAGCAATAACTGAAAGGCTTTTGTAGGATCACCACCGGCAGCAGCTACCACCTCTTTGTAACCTTCAGCCTGCTTCGTTAATATTTCATACAAACCTTTTGCTTCCGCTTCCATTTTCGCATAGATCGCATCGGCTTCACCTTTTGCATTTTCTCTGATTCTTTCTGCTTCTGCCTGTGCTTCAATGATGGCACGTTGTTTAGCAATCTCTGCCGGAATAACGATGTTGGCAATCTGTGTGGAACGTTCTCTTTCAGAACGAGCCAATTCGGCTTTCTGTTCTGCTACGTATGCTTCTTCTAATGCTTTTGCCTGCTGTACTTTTTCAGCGGTGATTGCAATACGCAGTGATTCTGCTTCTTTCTCTCTACGCAATGCTTCTGAATTCGCAATGGAAATTTTTGCTTCGTTTTCCCCTTTAATGGCAATCGCATTGGCTTCAGATGTTTTTACACGGGTATCACGTTGTGCTTCTGCTTTACCAATCGCTTCATCTTTTGCAGCAGATGCAATACTGATCTCTTTATCTTTTTGAGTAATGGCAATCTTAACATCACGGTCTCTGTGTGTTTCCGCAATTTGTGTATCTTTTTCACGGTCAGCTAAAGCTTTACCGGTTTCACCAATTTTCTCCTGTTCTGCAACACTTACTTTTGCTTCGTTGATCGCTTTCGCCGCAGCTTCTTTACCCAACGCCTCAATGTAGCCAGACTCGTCTTTAATATCGGTAACGTTTACGTTGATTAATTTCAAACCGATTTTCTTTAATTCACTGTCAACATTTTTTGAAATGTTATCTAAGAATTTATCACGGTCTGAATTGATCTCTTCAATGGTCATGGTTGCAATAACCAGACGCAGCTGTCCGAATAAAATATCTTTTGCCAGTTCCTGAATATTTTCGTGAGACAAACCAAGTAATCTTTCAGCTGCTGTGTTCATTGTATCTGCCTCTGTTGAGATTGCGATGGTAAATCTACAAGGTACATCCACACGGATATTCTGTCTGCTTAATGCATTTGTTAAGTTTGCTTCTATAGATAATGGTTTCAGATCCAGGAATGCATAATCCTGAATAACCGGCCAGATGAAGGCACCACCGCCATGGATACATTTTGCAGAAGAACCGCCGGTACGGCCATAGATAACAAGTATTTTATCGGAAGGACAGCGCTTGTAGCGTGATACCAGCGCAGAAATTGTGACAAAGCCTACAACAGCGGCTACAACAATAATAATGATTGGGGTCATGTTTAAAGTAAAGTTAAAAGTTAAAGCGTTTCTACTAATAAAATATTTTCATTAAGAATTTTTACAATTTTGACAGTCGCTCCGGAAGAAATTTTCGTTTCATTTTCAGTCATGGCATCCAGCTCGTGCATGGATCCGCGTACACTCACCAGAATTTTTCCCCGGCCTGATTTGGCACCAGGAATCGTTAAGTATACTTCAGCAGATTTATTCAGTGTTTCTTCATAAGAAAATGAATTGTCTTCTGCCAGCTTCTGCAATTCACGGATGATGGCAAAGAACATGTATACAAATAACGCGCCAATCGCTACTGAAAGTATTGTCAGGAGGGCAGGATTGATGCTGTTATAAAAGGATATACCTGTCCAGCTAAAACCCAATAAAAAGTTTATCAGGTTTCTGAAAGAGAAAAGCTGAAAATGTGAATCGCCATTTTCCAGGTCTCCGTCAAAGTCTGTATCTATTCCGTCGGCGCTATCCCCTCCGAAAAATGTCATGATGGTTTGGATCAGAAAAATTATACTCGTAGGTATTGCGATGTACCAAAATATCCTTAAGAAAGGATCAAGACTATCGAAGTATTCCATAGGTGTTAAGTTACGTTATTTTTTATTGTGAATCCGGTAAGAAATTGGGATGTTGAAAAAGTAATAATTTTAATGGGGAAAATTATATCTGTTTCTTCATTTTTCGCTTACACAGGCATATATATACGAAGTAAGTGATTGCAATGTTGGAGTTTGTTGAAATATATTCTTAAGAAAGTAAAAGTTGAAAATTATAAAATATATGCTTTGAAAAAAAGCAGGGATGCATTTTAAGTAAATGCATCCCTTGTAAAAAGTTATATCAGTTTGAACCGAATTTATAACATAAGCCAACCAACAGACTGGTGGAATTAGTTTTAATACCCCAATTTTCATTGGTGTTTTTATTGATATTTGTTAAACCAAAATTATTTCTCAATTCAAAAGACAAAGCAATATTATCCTGTAGTGGAATAGCCAGGCCAATGCCCGCTACGACTCCCATGTTTAATGTTTTATAATTTTCAGTGTTTGTTTGTTTCTCTGTTTGGTCCTGAAATTTAACCACATATTTTTCTTTTAGTAACAGATTAAAACTGGGGCCTGCATGAACGAACCCTGTAATATGTCCATCGTTGTTGTTGTGTCTGTCACCGCCCCCAAAATTTATTTTTGCTAATACAGGTATAGTAATATAATCAAAGGTAGCATGAGCTTTTACTGTTCCAATAACATTACCGGAGTTATCTGTTGCCATAGCATCTTTGAATTTATATCTCCAGCCTTCATAACCAGGGTCAATGCGCAAGGCAAACATATCGGTAATATTATATTGTAAAAAAAGACCGCATGATCCCGAATAATCGGCTTTGGTTGAATTTTGTATTTGATCGTTTTTAAAACGCATAGCGGTTAAATTGGGTCCTGCTTGAAGACCAAGCTCAAATCTATAATCCTGGGCAAAAGATCCGGATAATACGAATATTGATAAAAGGAAAGCTGAAAGGTGTTTCATATTAAAGTATAGCTGATTAAAATTTTGTATAAATCAATTT
>JAGKWN010000198.1 GCA_021151805.1 Cytophagaceae bacterium
ACTATATATTTGTATTTCAAACATTTAAATATTATTGATTAAAGTTACAAAAGTAATCTTTAAATGTATTACATTTGTAAATACAGTTTACAACATGGAAGATTCGATTGTAGAGCGAGTAATTGTTTTGATGGAGCATTATAGTCTCAGTGCTTCAGCATTTGCCGATAAAATCGACGTACAGCGCTCCAGTATGTCGCATTTGGTTTCCGGGCGGAATAAACCCAGCCTGGACTTTATTCAAAAGGTTTTAAACAATTTTTCAGACATCAACCCTACCTGGCTTATTATGGGAACCGGACCTATGAAGCAATTAGATTTATTCGATATCAAAGGAGATGTAGCTCCTGTAGAACCTATTCCAGCAGAAAAATTCAGATCAGCCGCTACTGTAGCTGCACCAGTGAGCGAACAAACGGCTATAAAACAGTCCTTTCCTGAGGTTGAAACACTTCAGGAGCCTATAAAAGCAACTCCTGTACAGCAGCCTGTAGCTATACATACTGAACCTCCTGCACCTGTATACCAGTCAATTATTAAAGAAGAAGCGGTTTATATGCAGCCTCCAAGCCAGGTTATACAACCTCAGGCTGTCACGGCTTCTATACCTGCTCCTATACAAGAAACTGTTCAGATCCAGCCAGCAACTCAACCAGTAGCAGCGGTTATTCAGCCTGTTGCTGCCATTCCGCCGGCACAGGCCAACCAGGTGGTGAATCAAATAGAAAAATCCAGTCAAAATGATAAAAAAGTCGTAAAAATTGTCTTTTTTTATTCCGACAATACATTTGAGACCTTTAACCCGCAATAAAACGCTTAACCTTCACCCCTAGATTGTTTAACATGTTAAGATCCAGTATTTTATTTTTAACGTTACTACTATGCCTGAGTTCCTGTAAATCAGGCCATAAGCATTCATTAAAGTCCTATAAAGCGCATAAAAAACTTAAGGTTGTTAAACATAAGAACCAGAATCCGACCTTAGAAAACAGTGATTTCCTGTATAATCCTGAGAGTGAAGAGGATTTAAAAGAACATTACAAGAAAAACGGAACGAAACGTAAAGAACTGGAAAATTACCAACCTTCCCGTCATAACAATAAGCAGGAATACGAGCGTAGGAAAAAGAAAAAAGAGCCTATAGCTCCGGATACCTATTATTGAAATTATGAATTATACGTGGCTATAATTCATACTCATAATTTATAACTAAAAAAGGTCCAGTTGCATCAACTGGACCTTTTTAATGAATTTAATGAAGGTTTAAAGAGACCTTAATTGCTTATTACTTTAACTTCGGTCCTTCTGTTTAACTGTTTATGTTCCGGGGTATCGTTCGGTTCAATTGGTTTGGTTTCTCCATAACCTTTTGAAGTAAGTCTATCTGCCTTAATGCCTTTTTTAACCAGATAATCCACCACTGCTTTAGCTCTATTCTCTGACAAAACCATATTGTGGTCATCATTCCCGTCTGAATCCGTATGACCGGAAAGTTCAATCTTCAGATTCGGGTTATTATTCATAGTTTCAACCAACCGGTTCAATTCCTGTACGGATTCTGGTCTTAATGTTGCCTTATCTACGTCAAAAAACACGTTTCGAAGCACCATTGTCGTATTCACCTTGAATTTGTTCATACAAATCGTATCAACGATCTCAAAATATTCGTCCTGGTCAGGGAAATTGATATTTTTTGATTCGAACACATAACCGCTGGCTTCTACAGAGATTCCATAGTTTTTACCAGCAGGTAATGAAACGGTATACTTACCTGTAAAGCTGTTTGAGTTATATACCCCAACAATTTTTTGGGTTGTAAGGTCTGTAACAAAGATAGTTGCCGTTACAGGATGTTTATCTTCACAGGCTACAATCTGTCCTTTAAACAATACAGTAGGAGCTTTTTTAGGCACTTCACGCTCTAATACATAAATATCCTTATCGCCATAGCCACCATCTCTTTCAGACGAGAAATAGGCTCTTTTTCCGTCGGCAGACCATACAAAAAATACGTCATCATCCGCAGTATTGATCGGGTAACCGATATTTTGAGGTTGTGTAATGATCTCACCTGTTTCCAGGTCGATCGTACAATAGAAGATATCATATCCGCCCATGGATTTATGACCTTTAGAGCTGAAATATAAGGTTTTACCATCCGGGTGAATGAAAGGAGCATCTTCGTCTAAAGCAGTATTAATAGCAGGACCAAGTAATATGGCAGGACCAAAATCTCCGTTATCTTTCATGCGGGTCATGTAAATGTCTGTTCCACCTAAACCGCCTTTACGGTTACTGGTAAAGAAGATGACCTTTTCATCAGAAGAAACAGTTGCACTTGGCTCCCAGTATGGTGTATTAATGGAAGATCCAAGTCTTTTAGGCTTATCCCATATTTCACCTTTCAAAACACTTACATACAAATCTCCGCCGTCTGTACCGGAGTGTCTGTACATGATCAACTCCATACCATCCGGAGAGAGTGCCACACAGGCATCGTGCGATTCGGTATTGATTCCATTTCCAATATCTACCGGATCCGACCATTCGGATTCTGTCAGTTTGTTTGACTGGTAAATATCTTCAAAATAAAAACCATCTTCCAGATCTTTTCCCCCACCAGTTGTACTTGGTCTCCGGGATGTAAAAAGCAATTCGGTTTCATCAGCCGAAATAACAGGTACATAATCTGGATACGGAGAATTAACCTTTGGCCCCAGGTTGGTAATTTTTACCTTTACCGGATTTTTAACCAATTCGATTCCGTTTTTGCAATTTGCAATGTATTGGTGCATTTCAAAATATTCTGGTTCTTCAGAATCGAGTGTTTGCTGGTATTCGCGGTATAATGAAATTGCCAGTTCAAATTTATGCTGCAGGTGAAAAATCCGCGCATAATAAAAAGTCATTTTGGGATCCTTGTTGTTCACCTTCGCATTATCCATGTATGGAAATGCATGCAGTTCCTGCTTGGTGTGAAAATAACATTCAACAATATTATAAGCTAATTTGTGATCGGTAGTATCTACTTTCCAAGCTTCCAGCAAATATGGGAGTGCCTGATGGTACTCTTCCATTGCTATATGTTCTTTGCCTTTTTTGTAGTTTTTATCATAATTGCCAGGAACTACCTGACAAAATACATTTCCATAAAAAATTAAAAACAGAACTAAATATATGCCCTTTTTCATACAACTTAACATATTTAAGTACAAGTTAATAT
>JAGKWN010000075.1 GCA_021151805.1 Cytophagaceae bacterium
GGCAGATGCCAAAGAATTTAGTCATAGTTGAGTCCCCGGCAAAGGCAAAAACCATTGAAGGGTACCTTGGAAAAGATTTTACTGTTAAGTCCAGTTATGGTCACGTAAGAGACTTACAGAAAGGCGATAAGGCCATCGATATACAGAATAATTTCAAGCCAACCTATGAGATTTCCCCTGATAAAAAAGAGGTTGTCAAGGAGCTGAAGAAGTTGTCAAAAGAAGCAGATACTGTTTGGTTAGCGACCGATGATGACCGCGAAGGAGAAGCTATTTCCTGGCATTTGAAAGAATCCCTGGACCTGGACGATAAAAAAACGCGTCGTATTGTGTTCCGCGAGATTACCAAAAACGCGATTTTAAACGCTGTACAGACACCAAGAGGCATAGACATTGATTTAGTGAACGCACAGCAGGCTCGTCGTATCCTGGACCGTCTGGTGGGCTTTGAAATGTCTCCTGTACTCTGGAAAAAGATTAAGGCAGGCTTATCTGCCGGCCGGGTACAATCCGTTGCGGTGCGTATCGTGGTAGAAAGAGAACGCGATGTTCTGCAATTCAACCCGACTGCCTTATTTAAAGTAACCGCAGAATTCAAGGATGGTACTAAAAGCATCAAGGCTGAGTTACCTACCCGTTTTGATACCGAAGCAGAAGCGCAGGCTTTCTTAACCAAACTGATCGGCGCAGATTTCTTTGTGCGCGACCTGGAAAAAAAGCCGGCAAAAAAATCACCTTCTGCCCCATTCACAACTTCTACCTTACAACAGGAAGCTTCCCGGAAGCTGAGCTTTTCGGTAGCGCAGACTATGACTGTTGCGCAGCGTTTATACGAAGCCGGTAAGATCTCTTATATGAGAACGGATTCGGTGAACCTATCTGATTTCGCTATTGATGCGGCACGCAACACCATTACCAATAATTATGGTGCCGACTATGCGTTTACCCGCAGATATAAGAGTAAATCTGAAAATGCACAGGAAGCACACGAAGCGATACGTCCAACGGATTTCAACGTGCAGCAGGCAAGTGCAGACCGCAACGAACAACGTTTATACGACCTCATTTGGAAACGTGCCATCGCTTCTCAAATGGCTGATGCGCGCTTAGAACGTACAGTTGTAACAATCGGTAATAATAAATCACCGGAGAATTTCATTGCATCAGGCGAAGTAATCACGTTTGAAGGTTTCTTAAAAGTATATCTTGAATCGAAAGACGAGGAAGATGAAGACGAAGAAGAAATCGAAGCAAAAACAGGCGGTACAGCAACATTGCCGCCGTTGAAAGTAGATCAGAAATTAGGTCTGAACCAGATTGTAGCGGTTGAACGTTATACCCGTCCGCCGTCAAGATATACCGAAGCGAGTCTTGTAAAGAAGCTGGAAGAAATGGGCATTGGTCGTCCGTCTACGTACGCACCGACAATTTCTACCATACAAAAAAGAGGCTACGTTATTAAAGAAGACCGTGATGGCAGAGAGCGAAAGCTTACCCAATTGACATTAAAAGATAATGCTGTAAAAGCTGCGGTTATCACAGAGAATACCGGCCAGGAGAAATCGAAATTATTCCCGACCGATCTTGCCATGATCACCAATGATTTCCTTGTGGAGCATTTCCCGAATGTGACTGATTTCAATTTCACCGCATTGGTTGAAAAAGAATTCGACGACATTGCTGAAGGAAAGATCAAGTGGCAGAACATGCTGAAAGACTTCTATGGAGATTTCCATAAGCAGGTTGTGCAGACAGAAACGGTAGAACGTTCGAGTGTAAACTCATCCCGTATATTAGGTGTACATCCGGAAACGGGTGAGCAGGTCAGTACACGATTGGGCCGCTACGGTCCGTTTGTACAGATCGGTGAAGCCGATGAAGAGAAAGACATCAAACCGAAATACGCAAGCTTACGCAAAGGGCAACTGATTGAGAACATTACGCTGGAAGAAGCGCTGGACTTATTTAATCTGCCCAGAGAGATTGGTATGTTTGAAGACAAGCCAATGATTGCAGCCATCGGCCGTTTCGGTCCGTACATACGTCACAATAGCAAGTTTGTATCGATTCCGAAGATTGATGATGTAATGACCGTTGATGCAGACCGCGCAATTGAATTGATCTTAGCAAAACGTCAGTCAGATGCAGAAAAACTGATTGCAGAATATCCGGAAAGCGAATATGTAAAAGTATTGAAAGGTAGATGGGGACCCTATCTGGCGATCGGTAAAAACAATTTCAAATTACCGAAAGACAGAGAACCGGCTTCATTGACCTATGCGGAATGCCTTGCCATTGCAGGTTTAGACCATGACCCTACCGATGTAGATGCCGGGCTTGCCAAACCGAAAAAAGGTAAAGCTGCAGCTAAGAAAACTGTAGCCGCTAAAAAAGCTCCGGTAGCTAAGAAAGCAGTAGCTAAAAAACCTGCGGCAAAAAAGGCGGCAGCTAAAAAGCCTGCTGCGAAGAAACCAGCCGCGAAGAAGGCTGCTGCAAAAAAACCTGCTGCGAAAAAGGCTGCTGCAAAAAAGAAATGATTTCTGGCATGATTTTGAAAGTTATGTAGTAACTTAACTTAACCAAATTCAAACATAAACCAACCGTATTATGAAAATAGTATTCTCATTGATCCTTGGCTGTGTAGCTGCATTTCACTCTTTTGCACAAACATTTCCAATTGACACTGCAACTAAAAAGATCACCTATACAGGTGTAATTAATGTTGGTGCAATACAAGCGACTTTATTCAAACGTGCACATAACTTAAATGTATCGGGCAGCGGTGTGCTGGCAGACAAACCAGGAGAAGGATATTATAGCTATAAAGGCGAATTCAAAGTTTCTTATCATGCACCGCAACCAGGTATCATGCACACAGGGAAAGTTACGTATACGGTGGTGGTTGCCTGCAAAGACGGACGTTATAAATATGTGATCACAGATCTTGTTCACTCTTCGGAAAAAGGCAATGGCGGTCCGCTTGAAAAAAGCACACCGGAATGCAACAAATATGTTTTGACCATGCAAGGCTGGGGCGATATCAAACGATTGACTGCCGCAGAAATGGAAAAACTGGTTGCAAACATTAAAGTTACCATGGGTAACCCGGAAGATAAACCGGTAAACGTAGGAAACGATTGGTAATAGTTGTTCCTCAAACGATATTTGCTGAAAGGAGAGTCTTGTACTCTCCTTTTGCATTTTATAAGGCCCAAGGCTAAAAGCAGAACGCCTAAAGCTTTTCAGCACTTATCATGAATGCTGTACATATTCATAGATTTTCTTATTTTAAAGAAACGATAAAAGCTTTAGGCCTTTAGCTTTAAGCATTAAGCCCTAACATTATGAAAAACATTGTTATCCTCACCGGTGCCGGTATATCGGCAGAAAGTGGTATCAATACATTCCGCGACAGTGGTGGCTTGTGGGAAGGCCATGATGTAACCGCAGTTGCATCTCCGGAAGGCTGGCGAAGAAATCCGCAACTGGTGCTGGACTTTTACAACATGCGTCGCAAAGATGCGCTCAAGGCACAACCCAATGCAGGGCATGCAGCACTGGTGGAATTGAGCAAGCATTTTCCGGTACACATCATTACACA
The DNA here is from genome assembly GCA_021151805.1 of Cytophagaceae bacterium. GTDB lineage: Bacteria > Bacteroidota > Bacteroidia > Cytophagales > Cytophagaceae > Cytophaga. Next base: position 3,602 of record JAGKWN010000075.1, read on the forward strand.
AAACGTAGATGACCTGCATGAACGCGCTGGTTCAAAAAATGTGCTGCATATTCATGGAAAATTATTTGAAAGCAGAAGTACATTAAACCCGCGCCTGGTCTACCCGATCGAAGGCTGGGAACTGAAACTCGGTGACACCTGCACGAAAGGATCACAGCTCCGTCCCAACATTGTATGGTTTGGCGAAGCCGTACCACTCATGGATGATGCAGCCAGACTGGCTTCCAAAGCAGATATTTTTATTGTGATTGGCACATCACTGCAGGTATATCCTGCCGCAGGACTCATTGATTATGCAGGCCCGGATACAGAAATAATCGTGATCGACCCGAACCTTCCTGCTGTAAAAAAACATCCACAACTGACATTAATTGCCGAGAAAGCTACCACCGGCGTGCCGCGTATTGTTCGGGAATTGATTGAAAAGTACAACTAATATATGAGCTTCATCATCTATTTCATGGAATATTACAAGAAGCAGGTTAATACAAAAAAAATATTGACCGAAGCGGATATATGCAATTAAATGTGTAATTTTAGGTATTAATTAATAACATCACAATAATGAATAACGGAACAGTTAAATTCTTTAATAACTCAAAAGGCTTTGGGTTCATTATCGAAAAAGAATCAGGCAAAGAATACTTTGTACACGTTTCAGGTCTTGTTGACGAGATCAGAGAAAATGACGAAGTAACTTTCGAACTTGAAAAAGGAAAAAAAGGACTAAATGCAGTAAATGTTAAACTAGTTTAGTTTTAATATATACCAATCATTTAAGATTTTAAAAGTCACGCCTTCAGCGTGACTTTTTTATTTATATTTAGTGGTCAGTTGTCTTCATTTTTCTTGGGGCGATACCCCAAGTTATGAGATGAAAGGCTTTCAGCCTAATACTCATGCTTTCTCTTATCATTTATAATTTATAATTCATAATTTATAATTATCATCGTGTTAAACTTCGAATATAAAAACCCTACAAAAATTCTTTTCGGCAAAGACCAGATCGCAAGGCTTGCCAAAGAAATTCCTACCGGCTCTAAAGTGCTGATGCTTTACGGCGGCGGTAGCATCAAAACAAATGGCATCTATGAACAGGTTAAAACAGCGCTTGCAGGTTTTGATCTGTTGGAATTTGGTGGTATTCCTGCCAATCCGGAATATGAAATCCTGATGGATGCACTGGCACTGATCAAAAAAGAACAGATCACCTTTCTGCTTGCTGTTGGCGGAGGCTCTGTAATCGATGGTACGAAGTTCTTATCATCCGCAGCACTCTATGAGGGCTCAGAGCCCTGGGATATCCTGGCAAAGCCTATACGCAGCGAAAAAGGCATACCATTCGGCACCGTGCTGACGCTGCCGGCAACAGGTTCAGAAATGAATTCCGGCGCTGTAATCACCCGCCGTTCCACACAGCAAAAACTGGGCATGGGCGGCCCCGGACTTTTCCCGCAGTTTTCCATACTGGACCCGCAGGTAATCCGTTCCATTCCCGAACACCAGATCGCAAACGGCATTACAGATGCTTTCACACACGTGCTGGAACAATACATGACTTATCCTGCCCATGCGATCCTGCAAGACCGCATTGCAGAAAGCATCATGCAGACATTGATCGAGGTTGCACCGATAATCATGAAAGACCGTTCGGATTATGACGCTGCCTGTGATTTTATGTGGAGCTGTACCATGGCGCTGAACGGATTGATCCAGAAAGGTGTGCCGACAGACTGGTCGGTACATGCGATCGGCCACGAGCTTACAGCCCTTCATAACATTGATCATGCACGTACGCTTGCCATCATTGCGCCTAACCTCTACCGATACAAATTCAATAATAAAAAAGAAAAGCTGGCCCAATACGCAGAACGAATCTGGAATATAAGAACGGGCAGCGTGGAAGAAAAAGCAAGCGCAGCTATTGAGAAAACGGAGTCATTCTTCCATTCATTGAATATTAAAACAAAGCTTTCGGAATATACAGCAGATTATAAGCAGACTGCTGCTTTTGCTGCCGAACGTTTAAAGAGCCGCGGCTGGATCGCCCTGGGCGAGCGCAAAGACATAACACCTGACGATGTTTATAAAATTGTAGAAATGAGTTATTGAATGCAGTAAAGATGATTGAAAGTGGCTCGGCACATGAATTTAAACAGTCTTACAAACCACATCCATTTGTTTTTTCGTATATTAGAAATAACATTAAAGGCTAAAATCAGCATTCCCCTTAAATTCAATAACAATGAAGTTTTTGACAAAACTATTCGGTTCATCCTCTTCTACGGCTGCAACGTATGCACCTAAAAGCGAACAGGAGGCCTGGACCGGAATCATGTATGCATGTATGCATATCGACGCGCACATATCAGATAAAGAATTGCAGGAAATGTTTGACCTGGTGGATAAACAGCCACTATTTAAAGGTCACCATGTTGCTGAATACTACCAGCCGGTATTGCTTGCAGATCGAAAGATTGGCAGCTATAATTTAATAGACAGCTGTGCTCCACATGTGCAGGAAAGTAACAAAGACGTGCTATTCAAACTGATCATGCAACTCCTGTTGGCCGACGGAAAATTACAACCGATAGAAAAAGAGATTGCAGAATATCTTACGAAAGCGCTGCCTTTGGATTTTGATATTGCCAAACAGATTGTAGATGATCTGCTCAGCACCAAATAAACATGAAGTAAAACAGAGGCTCAACGGCCTCTGTTTTTTGCTTTATATGACCTGCTGAAAATATCCTTCTGAAATAATTTATAACCATATTTTTTTAATTGCGTACTGAATGTCAGAGCGCTTGCAGTAATGCTATCATCCTTTCAGAAAAGATATTGCTACAAGGCCAATGAGCAGGGACTTCTAACAAGCAACAGTTATTTATATGGGAATCTTCGACACGCTATTTGAATCATCACCTTCAACCATTACTTATTTACCACAAAACGAACAGCCGCATGGGTCTCTATTATGTATGCCTGCATCGCTGTAGATGGAGAGATCTCCGACACCGAAACAGACAAACTCTGTGAATTACTTGTTGTAAAAACCTTGTTTCATAACCAAGACCTGGCCGATCATTACCACAACTCCATGCTGGCGCATAAACAGATCGGCAGCAAACAACTGATCGATAGCAGTGTTTCCATGGTGCAGGAAAGCAACCGGGCTACTCTATTTACCTTAACCATGGAGCTTTTGCTTGCAGACGGTATTCTTGGTAAAAAAGAAAAAGAGATTGCAGAATATCTGACAGATGCACTGTTCCTGGATTCCAATACCGCAAAAAAAATCGTTGAGGTGATGCTGATCCGCAATGCCGGCAACTTTGTGATTGTAAACTAATCGCATGTATTTCGTGGTTCCATACCAATTAACAGCCCACGGTTGAAACCGTGGGCTATACAAACACTAACAAACGACCTGTTTAACCCATAGCTTTTGTTATGGGAATTGAACGGCCTGATTAGCCGATGGAATCAAACGCACCTACCGGATATATAAAATGACTCTCTCCCCATTCATAACAGCCGATATCGCCGACCTACCGCTGCTGCAGCCGGAAGGGTGGCATGATATTGTTCCTGTCTATGAATTCTATACAGCATCAACTTTTTGTTTCCCTGTTAAAATAACACTTGCCAATGAACTGGTTGGGGTTGGCACCACCATCATGCACCACGATACCGCCTGGCTCGCACACATCATCGTTCATCCGGAATATAGAAACAGAGGTATTGGTAAATACATCACTCAATCACTCATCAACAGTATTGATAGCAGGTTTTGTAAAACAATTTATTTGATTGCTACCGCGCTTGGTGAACCTGTCTATGAAAAACTGGGCTTCGAAACGGAAACCGAATATCTTTTTTATAAAGATTTAAAAGCAGATAAAAAATACCATCCTTCCACATATGTTCTTCCTTATACCCAAAACTTCCATGAACAAATTCAGTTTATGGATCAGCGTATTTCAGGAGAGAACAGGCTATTCCATTTTGAAAATCGTTTAGCAACAGCCTTTGTTTACACTGCAAACAATCGTGTGGAAGGTTATTACATTCCGGATTTTCATGAAGGGTTTATTATAGCAACATCCTCAGAGGCCGGAATCGAATTAATGCAAAAACGACTCCTTTCAAAGGATCATGCAGCCTTCCCTATTAATAATACCTCAGCCCTCTCGTGTATGAGTATACAAGGTTTTGAACCATTTAAAACAGCAAAGCGTATGCGTTTGGGTGAAATTCGGGAAGTTGATTATTCAAAAATATTCAATCGTGTCGCCGGAAGCATAGGATAATCCCATTACCTGGTATAACCTTGCTCATGCTACATAAATTTTCTTTATTCCAAACAATATAAAATATACGTAGAACTCTGAATGTAAGCTTCTTTGTAGTTCTAATTTTTCTTTTTACCTATATTAAAGTATTTTTACCTTACTGCCCATATGTCTGGAAGATCTGTATTGAACAAATCCCGGTTGTAATAAAATGAAATTGTTTAGCTGCAAGCATTGCAACAACACACTGTATTTTGAAAATAGTATCTGCCTGAGCTGTCGGAATTCAATTGGATTTGATAGCCAGCAATTAATTATGCTTACGATACAGAAAAATAAAACAGATTCTTTTTATACAGATATACATTCTAAAAAAACATACAAGTACTGTCAGAATGCACAGGAAGCAACCTGCAACTGGTTAATTCCCGCGGAAAGCACATCAAGCTTTTGTGTAGCCTGTGAACTGAACAGAACCATTCCTCCTCTTACCATTGCACAGAACAGAGAACGCTGGCATAAAATTGAAATTGCCAAACACCGCCTGATCTATTCCCTGCTCAAACTACAATTACCTATTAAGAAGAAAATCAATAACAGTATTGAAGGTATTGCATTTGATTTTACAGTAGATCATCATACAAAAAGCGTAACAACGGGTCATCAATCCGGACTCATCACCATCAATATCAAAGAAGCGGATGAAGCAGAACGTGCCAAAAACAAATACGATCTGAACGAAAAATACAGAACGCTGCTCGGACACTTCCGCCATGAAATAGGCCATTATTACTGGGATGTGCTCATTAAGAACAATCCTAAGAAATTAAAAAAATTCAGGGAGTTGTTTGGCGATGAAACGATTAATTATCAGCAAGCTCTTAGGAACTACTACAACAATCCCAATAAGAATACAAGCAACCACTACATCAGTATTTATGCAACTTCTCACCCATGGGAAGATTGGGCAGAATCCTGGGCACACTACATGCACCTGATGGATACAGTTGAAACAGCATTTAACTTTGGCATTCAGCTCGACACCGAATCACTGCAGCAACGAAACATCAACGCACCAAAAATTTCTGACCCATATCAGGTAAAAAAATTCATAGATATTTTCAACATGTGGGTCCCGCTTGGCTTCGCTGTTAACGGTCTCAGCAGAAGCATGGGCCACCCTGAATTTTATCCATTTGTTATTTCGGAAGAAATCGTTGAAAAACTTTCGTTTATACATAAGCTTTGTAAAAAGCACAGATTGTGGAACGAAAATGAAAGTACCGAACTAACAGCAAAGGATAAACAAATCATTGCGGAAGACCAGATTCAGGCTGCATCAGAAGAAGCTATCCAAAAACCTGAACAAAGTCAGATTCAATCGCAGACGCAAGGTTCAACAGGCAAAGAAAGTAAACCGTCTTTGCTGGCTTCGCTGTTCAAAAATAAATAATCACATCATTTCCTTCATATATAAAAAACCTTGCAGCAAGCAGGGTTTTATTTTTTTACTGCGTATGTATGTATTAAAACTATATAAACAATTCTGATTATTATGTAAAACTCGCAGATAAAATACAGGGTTATTTTGTATGACAGTACTATCATCACCCCCATGCCATGAAACTCTATTCCTGCAGCAACTGCAACAGCTCTCTTTATTTTGAAAATAGTATGTGCCTGCATTGCAAGCATCCTGTGGGATTTGAAAGCAAACAGTTATCCATGCTTACCCTGGTGACAAACAATACTAATAGTTACACGTTTTCAGAGGTAAAAACAAAGGCATCGTACAAATACTGTTTGAATAAGCAGCATGAAAATTGTAACTGGTTGATCCCGGCAGAAAGTTCTTCTGATTACTGTGTAGCCTGTGACCTCAACAGAACCATCCCGCCTCTTAATATTGAAGCCAATCGATTACGATGGAACGAAATAGAAATAGCAAAACACCGGCTCATCTATTCGTTGCTGCGCTTGCACTTACCTATTGAAAAAAAGACTGATGAAAATGATGCAGGTGTTGCATTTGATTTCCTGGCAGAACTTTCAGCGGAAGAAAAGATCATGACCGGCCACGACAATGGCGTTATTACGCTAAACATCAATGAAGCTGATGATGCAGAACGTGCACGACACAAGCTTGATCTGGGAGAAAAATACAGGACATTGCTGGGACACTTTCGCCATGAGATCGGTCATTACTACTGGGATCTACTGATCCGAAATACAAAATTTATAAATGAATTCAGAACGATCTTCGGAGATGAAACCAGCGATTATGCAGAAGCATTAAACAACTACTACCATTCGGATCCCGCTCCGGATTGGCAGAACAAATTTATCAGCGTTTACGCAACCTCTCACCCATGGGAAGACTGGGCAGAATCATGGGCACATTATATGCACATCATGGATACCCTGGAAACGGCTTATTTCTTTGGCATTGGCCTGAATAGCATTGAGCCTGCAAATGATAGCATTCATACCGAAATAACGAAAGATCCATATACCATCGCTGATTTCAGCATACTGTTTGACATGTGGGTTCCGTTAACTTTTGCCGTAAATAATCTCAACCGAAGCATGGGCCATGCTGATTTCTATCCCTTTGTGATCTCTGAAACCGTTGTAAAAAAATTATCCTTTATACACAATGTATGCAAAGCAAAACGCTCAGTACAGTGAAGCTTTAATTTTATTTGTTATTGAATGATTAATACGGAAAAGCCCACAAGGATTGCATTCATCGGTGGTGGCCCGTCAGCTTTATATCTATGCAGGAACCTGACTGATGCCGGCAAAAACAATATTGAAATAACTATTTTTGAAAAAAGTGATACTCCCGGACAAGGCATGCCTTACAGTAGTGCCGGAGCAAATAAAGAACACGTTGCTAATATCTCTGCTAGTGAGATCCCTCCAATCATAAATACTTTTCAGGAATGGATTTTTAATGCCCCTGCAGAAGTACTTCAAAGATTTGGCATACAACTTTCATGCTTCAATGAATATGAAGTTTTGCAGCGGCTACTCATTGGTGAATATCTGTCTGCCCAATTTCATGCCGTACTTGCTATCGCTGAAAAGAAAGGTATCAAAATTAATGTCCGGACAAACCATACGGTACTTGATATACAAGACATTAAAAATGAAGTGGTCATACAAACAGATAAAAATGCTCCTCAATCTTTCGACCACTGCATCATCTGTACAGGTCATTCATGGCCCAAAACAAACGAAGGAAAAATCAGTGGATATTACGATTCTCCCTACCCACCTGCTAAGCTGCATTTTCAGGTCAATCATGCGGTTGCAATACGGGGTTCTTCATTAACTGCCATTGATGCCATAAGAACCTTATCACGCATCCATGGAAACTTCCATGAAAACAGTAAAGGTATGTTGTCATATCACCTCAATGAAGAAAATAAAAACTTCCGTATGGTACTTCATTCCAGCGGTGGTATGCTTCCCGTGATCCGCACTTATCTGAAAGCTCCGCAATCTGAATCCAGCCCGCTTACGCCGGAGCTGATAGCGGAGAACAAAGCAAAGAACAATGGCTTTCTTTCACTGGATTTTGTATTCGATATTGCCTTTAAAAATCTGCTCCATGACAATGACCCGGATTTTTACAAACGCATACAAGACATGAATATGGAAGCCTTTGTAGAGGCAATGATGGAACTGCGTGAGCGCATAGATCCATTTATCCTTTTTGAGGCTGAATACCGCGAAGCTGAGAAATCGATTCAGCGCCACGAACCTGTATACTGGAAATCCATGCTCGCACTTTTAAGTTTCACCATGAACTATCCCGCCAAATATTTTGCAGCAGAGGATATGATACGCCTGCAAAACTGTCTAAGCGAATTGATTTCCATTGTAATTGCTTCTGTTCCGCAAAGTTCTGCGAGGGAATTGCTTGCCTTGCATACTGCCGGAGTACTTGATATCATTGAAGTAGACAAAGATAGCCGTGTAGCTGCTGAAAAAGAAGCAGGAATTATGTATCACTACAAAAATGTGCATGGCATACCTATCTCTATTTTTTATAAAACATTCATTGATGCCATCGGACAAAAGAGTTTTTCCCTGGAAGAATTTCCGTTTAAAACATTGGTTGATGAAAAAACCGTTGCTCAGGCATGGCTTCAATTTAACGACATAAAAGAAGCTGAAAAGGAACTTGCAAATGGAAATAAGGATATTGATAAAAAACCTGATGGCTCATATTGCTATCAAGTACCAGGCATCGCCATCAATGACAGCTTTCAGGTACTTGATGAAAATTACGTTCCGAATGACCGCATTTACATCATGGCTGTACCTTATATTCACGGCTATAACCCCGATTATTCCGGCCTCGATTTCTGTAATAAAACTTCACAATTAATTTGCCAGCATTTAATGAATCAATACGATACTACCTTATAATCGAAAAATAAAAATCATTCCTTTATTTTTATCACACCCGTTCTATACAGATCCAATGCTTCTTTCAATATATCTTTGATGGTTTTCAGCGGAAGATTTTTATTGGCATTCACCCGGAAGATTTTCATCCTTGCACGACTCCCTGCTTCCAGTTTGGAATGTTTCAGATAATTGCCTTCGACCATTAATATATAAGGTTCCGTTGTTTTTTTATTTGTCCATAAATAACAGAACATTCTTTTCTTATAGCAAAAGCACGGCATGCCATATTTCCGTGTTTCAGTAATATGCACATCCTGTTCCAGAATAATCGTACGCAAAGCCAATAAGCAGCTCTTGTTGGGCTCTTCCAGATTCAAATAAAAAGCATCTGTTTCGCGAATCATAAAGCTACCGCATTACTTTACAATAAACAGGTCAAATCCATAACCATGGTGCAATAAAGGTTCTTCATAAACGGCTTTGGTTATATTTGTAAACTGAAGATCGGGTTTATACTCTTTTACAAGTATTGCGGTTTCACCTTCTTTTCCCATTTTCTTAGCAGCTTTAGGGTCACTGGTGATCCAGCCCATGCTGATCTCATGTCCAGTTGCCACATGCCCAATAACAAGTTCCACATCATCCAGTTTATATACGCGGATTGAATTTGCGTAGAATTTCATGATATGAATGGCTGAAGGCTCGTTTTGATCAAATCCATAATACGAAGTATCTTCCAGTACAGATAGTAAATAACTATTATTCTGGTAAACAAAATAGCTTTTCTTTGTAAGCGCGTTTTCTGTAAGCTTTATGTATTCACAGGATTGCTGAAAATCGCAATACGATACATAAACAGGATTGAAGAGCTTAATAGCGGGATACCTGGTACATATAGACGTATATCCTTTCATATAAAAAGATTGTAGCGTGTCCAGATACCTTTCTTCAAGTGAAAATGTAAAGCCGATAGATTCTTTGCATAATAGATGTTGCGTTTTATCATATTTAGAAATAAATCCCTCAATCATCCACATCTCTGTCCATTCATCAGCAGAATCCAGCCCCAGTCTGAGCCATCTGTTGCCCTCTGCCTGTGAGGTTCTCCGAATCTGCATATCAACGGTAATGATGGTATCTGAATGCATACCTACCGGAAATATTTTGAATTGATAGGTATTCAGACATGCCTGTGAAGAGACGCTCTGCAAAAATAAAGACAGAATAAAAAAAGGAAGTCCTTTCATAAAACCTTATATCGATAAAATACTGCTTGATTCATCCATGCTGTATGCGGTATAACAACAATGATGATTACCGTCTAAATATCTAAACTTTCGACCAATAAAAAAATACTGCAAAAGAAAACCCCAGTGTTATTTACCGGGGTTTATAAATATTCATCAAGAATTCTTCAATAAAAAAACTGCTCTGAGATGATCTCACCATCTTTCACTTCATACAGCATAACCTCATTCAGCTGTACTCTGCCAAAGCCCTGTATGGTAAGATCCATATTCCGTCCTACAGCAAAATGGTTGCCGCCAATAACGGGAGCTGTAGTAGATGCGCTATGTACAGCTTCGATCGTTTGTACAAACGTTTCACCTTTTTTACGAACGGCAGCTTTTCCTTCTGCATAACCCATATAAGGAGAGTTTACCGGATCTATGCTCTTCACGCTTTCAGCAAAAAGTTCTTCCTGAATTTCAAACCATTTCTCTTGTTGTGCAAGCTCATTGAACCGATCGGCGACCTGTTGTACGGTCATTGCTATTTTTTCCATAATTGTTTTTGCTAATGTGATACATGATAAAACAAAAATAACACACAGTAAACAAACAGGTCTGGTGTAAAATAGACTTTATGAGAGGCGAATATGGACAGTTGCGGAATAGCATTGTTACTTCTTGATATCAACAACTCGTTTGGATTAAAAGATTGTTATTGGCTAATCAATTACCTCCTTCACTTTTTACCTGCTCTTCGATGGGCCAACTTTCGACCTCGTATTGCACAACGCCTTTTAACGGATTTTTTTCACCGCGAAACGACTTTGACGTATAACCAAACCTCCTACATCTACACTTATCTTAGTAATTTTCTTCATATTTAAACAAGGCGGCCTCGCCTAAAACTTCTGCAAAGGCATCGTAACCGGTAAAGAATTTTTTATTCGCCTGTTCGGATTCAATCATCATATAAAGTGGATGATAATCGGTGGCAACAAAAACACCAACGCCATTAATGATCTGATCGGGTAAAATAATGATCTCTTCAATGGATTTCTTTTCTGCCGCATCAAACCCGCGCCACCATTTAATATATGTATAAGGCTTTGCCAAAAACATTTCTTTATTCAATTTTATTCCCGACCATTGAATACTGTCATAGTATGCAATGAATTTATTTTTTAAAGGTTCCAGTATTTCTTTATTCTGCATTCTTATTGAATCGAACCTTAACTGATTCCAGTCGTCCTCAAACCTGATTTTTACAGACAGCGTATCTAATCTATTAAAAGTTCCATTCCAATTGCGCAGCGGACTGATGGACGTATTCACAAAAAATGTATCTATAAACATAAGATGAATCTGTTCCTTATCCTGGCTGATATGCCACGACTTGGTTTTCACTTTCTTTTCCAATTTACTGTACAGATCAGATTTGACCTTGATTATGGAATTATTATTTTGCCCATGCGCCGCGTAAAAAAGACAGGTAAATAGTATCCACAAAGATATTTTCATATAAAATATTTTAAATTCATTCATGCTTCCATAAAACACCGTCACTTTTATTGATGCTGGAGTCTATATTTATTAACTTATGAGCAGGAAGCAATTTCAGAATATTTTCTCTCATGTCCACTCCCATCAATAATCCAAGCTTATTCCTCCGGGCAATTTCAAGCAGATTTAAAAAGCCCTCAGCATGGCTGTTCTCAACCGGACATAATTTTTCTTTATCCAGATAAAGCAATTCTACATCTTCGTGTGTGATCCAATTAGCTATGCCCATCATTTCGCCGGTAAAAAAACGATTCCAACAATCCAGCTCTTCGACAATATTATATGCAATTGATTTTACCTGAATATCAAAGTTCCTTAATACGCCTCCTTTCCCGAGAGCAACATGGGGGAAGAAGTCTGCAGAAGTTGTAAATAATATGTATTCGAAAAATCTACAAAAATCATAGTACCCTTGAAATTGACTTAAAAAACGTAGTTGATGATCATAATCGTTTATTTTATTAAACTCATTATGAATTCTGAATGACTGGTCGAACGAATTTGAAATCAGATGAATCCGGTCAATATATTTTTTAGCAAGATTTATATTTTCCAGCGTTGATAAATGACCCGTGCCGCCTGTAATATATGACTTTAAAAATTCTGAGCATACTGCTGTGAGGTCTCCTGTCTGTCCTTTTAGTTGAGGTACTATTTCCTTATAAAATTTCGTATCATCAAATAAATGTATCGTGCACCAATATCCCATACCTCTGGTTGTATTTTACTTTATATTCCCATCAAGAAAATTTCCGATCAGCGGAACAATAAAATCACTGTCTTTGTAATCTTTCCTTAACGTGGTGATCTCTCCGATGTATGCGCCATGGCCGCCGGGAATGATGGCCAACCGGCAACCGGAAATCAGCTGCGACATAGCAACCATATGTTCATTCGTTGCTACATCATGATCACCATTGATTAAAAGTACAGGAACCTGAATGGATTTTATCTGTTCATCCGGAAAGTCTATGAAATGAATCATTCTGTCTGCACACTTCTGATACATGTTTATGAGCTTTGCGCTATCCGGATTCACCTTCATAAAGGCATCCTTATATTGCCGGGGCATCTGTTCAAATGTACCATGATTCATAAACTCCCAGAACTGCGGAAATGCACCATTGCGTTTTAATAAAACCGATGCGCCGATAACTTTATTACACAATTGCGGATGACGGATGGCAAGCTGCAAAGCAGTATTACCACCATTACTGAATCCGAGGATATCTGCTTTTGTAACGCTCAGATTTTTTAAAAGTGCCGCCACATCATCTGCATCCTGCTCAAAGGAAAGCGGTGCATCTCTATCACCAGTGCGGCCATGCGCCTGCAGCTCAACACAAATTAGTTGCCGGTCTTTTGCAAACAACGGAATCACCCGGCCAAACGACGTTTCAATCGTAGAGCCGCCACCATGAATCAACACAAGCGGTTTTCCTTTGCCGTAAATTTCATAATACATCTTTATGCCATTCACCTCTGAATAGCCACTTTTAAGCGGTAAGCTATCATTTGTTTTATCAGCCATGCTTGTACTTGTTGCTTCTGTTTTATTCGCCTTACTGCATGAAGCCATCAGTAACATTACTATTGCAAAGCTTACTAGTATATGTTTCATGCCCGTAATATTTTTTCCATCTTTTTTCCTTTTGCCAATTCATCTACCAGTTTATCCAGATAACGCACCTGTTTGGTCAGCGGATTATCAATATCCTCTACACGATAACCACAAATCATACCCGTAATAAGTTCTGCCTTGGGATTAAGTGATGCACGCTGAAAGAAGTCTTCAAATGTTACCTTTTCTTTGATCAACTCCTGCTGCTTTTTTGTATTGAAACCAGTCAGCCACTCTATAACCTGCTGCAGTTCTGCTTCTGTTCGCCCTTTCTTTTCTACCTTCGTCACGTACATGGGATATACCGAAGCAAAGGTCATGCTTGCCATTCGTTCGTTATGTTTATCGGAAGTATTCATTTTTAGTATGGTTAAATTATATATTCATTCCTCTATGTTAAACAGTGATTTCCGCAATTCAAAATATCCATTGCCTTTCCAATCACAGGCACCGTCACTGGATATTTCGCCTGTAGAATAGGTTACCCTGGTTAATTGTGTGACAGCATCTATTTCATCACATTTACTTGGTATTGCTGAAGCTATAAGCAGATATGCACGCAAGTCATTGATCTGCGCTTCGGTCAAACTATCATTTTTCAGGTATGCTGCTTTTTGAGGCCAGGAAAAATTATCCGTCTGTGTTTCTTCTGCATAAAACCGATTACCGGTTTGTTTTACTGTTAATCTGAATATGTCGTGGCCATCATCACCTACCTCATATCGAATTTCAACCGGGATGAGTTTTTTCTCTGCCAGTATTTTATCAAGCGAAGGCTGGCAGCTGGTTAGCAGCAACGCAGAAATTATCAAAAGGAAGATTTGAAAAAAATAGTTCATACATGTATACCCGAACAGATTTGAGTAATCGGTAAACGAATATAAGTATACAAAAAATGCGGTATTTTAACAGTGGTTTAATTGAAAAATATAGTAATTACAGGAGTTCCAAATAAGAAATAATATTCAAATATCCGGAAGCTCCTGCGCCAGATCAACATCATTAAGAAATTTTCAGGTATTTTGGGTGTCATACAAATAGATCTGTACATCTTCATTGCTTGCCAGGATTCTCCTGTCGGCGGCGCATTGCTGCCCTATTTCTGAACTAAAAGCTACCTTCATTGCTTCAAGTGATTCAAAATACAAATTTGCAATGCGATATACGTCTGTATGATCGGTAGTCGACACAACCGGCCCATCATTTATTTCATACTTTAGTAAACCCGGTAATTGCTTTGCCAACGGAACGTGCACGTCAAAATAATGCTTTTCAAAAAAATCTTTATCCTTAGGCGTCTTATAGATTACGGTCATTTTTGCCATACGTCAATTTGTTTAAGTGGTTGGTTCGTTACACAAACATACAATCTATGTAAAGTTATATACCGGTGTAAAATAGACTTTATGCTGGCTGAATTAGACAATAGATGTATGCCATTTCTTATTCATGTATATCTTCAGAGCTTGCTTCAAAGGTATTATTAAAATTACGCACGCGTTTAGGATTGTCTATATGAAATTCATATTCAGCCCAAAGCATCACATCTCTCGGGTCGAGTGTTGCAGCTTTGATATACTTATCAAGCTCTGTTAAATTTCCTGATGCTAAAAATACAATACATCGAATTATTCTCTCTGTATTCAGATCGTCACACTTGCTGACTTCTACATTAAGCCTGTTTATTGCTTCGGGAGCATCCGGGCCAAAGTCTTTTCGGATTCTTGCTACGATATCTTCTTTAAAAATCATTTGTTGCAGGAGTTATACGCGACAGACTATTTGATCTTCAACCTTCCAAGCAAGACAGACTCGTCCAACCGATCGTCGTTCTTCATGTCGATTGTTAAAAATATTCCTAGTACCTGTCCGCTTTTAAAATCAGTTAACGCAAGAAACTCAGACAGCTTTATATACGCATTAAATCCCCATTTGTAGTTAGAGTTTATAACTTCTTTAATGATTTCATTTTGTTGATTTTTAATGGTCAATGTTGTAACTGCAGGTTTGCCAAGTTGACCGCACAAATAACGTTCTGTAAACAATGTATCTGTGGGTAGATATTTCGTTTTATCAAAAACAGCTGTATCGCCCATCTTATTACCTTCCCACGAGGCAAGTAATTCCTTATTACCAACGCTTATGTTCCACGAGTTTACATTAAGATCATCGTTTATGTCTATTGTCCATGAACAAAGGAATACTGCAAGGCTAATCAAAAGAAGGATTAGTGATCTTTTCATATTTATAGCTTTACTTTTAAATTTTAAAATAGCCTGTGTACTGTTTGTGTTTCAGCTGCATCATTCCAATTATATTATAGGTGAGAATCGCAAAGTGTATTATTAACCTCAACAAGCTTGTTTTTTTTCGCCACTTACTATTTTATAAAAAACACTGGACAAAGATATCAGAAATCAACAGATACTTTTATTTATAATAATATTTCTGAATATATTTTAAGGACTTAGCATCGTACAGTTTCACCATGGTCAACCTTCCTCTAGTATTGTAACCATATTCATTGCGGTCAATAACTTCACCATTTTTACCATAGGAAAGTTCGGTTATCCGACCCTGCTCCTTTTTATACTTCCAAAAGTACGAATCCGGTTCTTTTTTTAACTGGCCATCTTGCTCGTGCACATAGTATAAAGTCTGGGTAAACCCTTTTGATGAATACACAAATTCAACAACGGCATATTTGGTACCATCAGGATTATATACCTTTGTCATAGTCAAATTACCGGATGTATAGCTTAACTCATTTGCATACACCAGAGAACCATTCATAAAATTTTCAATCAATACCACATGGCCATCCTTATATTGATAACGGGAAATACAATCTGCCGCGGCACGGTGCGTGTAATTTTGTTTGATGGCCTGCTCAAACAAAGAGTCTGCATATACAAATGAAGACGGGACATTTGAGGTACCATAATTGCTTTGTGAAACCAGATAGCCTTCGTCGTTATAGGTACGTTCGTGCAATGCTATGTATTTATACTTACCATCATAGGTTTCTCCATATGTTTTTCTACATAATATATTCCTATAAACATCAAAGTGAATTTTACTTACTCCCGGATCTCTATATGTACCTGCCATGGAATGTACTTTAACGTGTTGTACATTTGTCTGAATCATTTGTATAGAATCATAGGTACCTGTGATCAGCAAAATACTATCGCCACTTTTTTTAGGCATGAACTGATAGAGAAAATAATTGCCGATAATTTCATTGGGAGCATAGTCTATAACAGGAATACGACAATCCTGGCTACTGGCACTGAACGTGATGATGCAGAATAAAAAAAGAATAGCTCTCATAGAATAACTTAGTTACTGATAAATTTATCTTTTGTTTTAATA
>JAGKWN010000076.1 GCA_021151805.1 Cytophagaceae bacterium
CTTTCCGATATCTCAGGGAGCGAGCCTTTTTTATTTGTTCAATCGATCTATTTATCGATTGCAATTTTCAACAATGCCTGATGTCCTTGGCCTTTAATAATCAGCAAATACATACCGGATGGAAGTTCTGTCGCCAGAATCTCTTCATTTAATTCAACTCTTCCTGAAACTGATTTTGTAAGAACTACTAGCCCTTCCAGGGATACAATCTCAATTTGCTCTACTTCAAACGGTGCATATTCATTCGTTAATGAGAAAGTACCTGCATTTGGATTCGGATAAACGTTAAATCCTTGGGCCTGGCCAGCACTTACAGAGGTTACGCTTGAAACCGTTACCTGAACTGCTGTAGAATTTACAGTTGTTGCACAAGGGCTTGAAAGTACACATATATAGTCATTATAATTATCAGAAACCTGAGCGTTTGTAATAATCAGATTTGATGTATTCGCTCCTG
This sequence comes from Cytophagaceae bacterium, assembly GCA_021151805.1. Taxonomy (GTDB): domain Bacteria; phylum Bacteroidota; class Bacteroidia; order Cytophagales; family Cytophagaceae; genus Cytophaga. The sequence goes on from JAGKWN010000076.1 coordinate 458, forward strand.
AAATCCTTGAATCGTTTGAAATAGTAGTACCATTTCTCTTCCATTGATATGTAAGTGAAGGCCCTGTTGCAGCAATTGACAGAGAGATCGTTCCGCCCGTAACCACTGTCTGAGCTGTTGGCTGCGTTACAATAGATATTGGAGTTGTAGATTGACTTAATACTACATTATTAGATACTGCAATACCACAACTACCTGTTGCAGTAACAGAGTAATCGGAGGCCAATTCACTCGCAGACACATTCGAAATTGTTAAAATTTTCGTCTGTGTTCCAGAGAATGTTGAATTGTCAGACAAGATTGTACTGCCTTTCTTCCACTGGTAAGTAAGATTGGCGCCAGTAGCTGTTACGCTGAATGTAATAGCATTTCCAAGCGCACAAACAGACTGATCAACTGGTTGCTGAGTAATAACTGTTGGCGCATTAATCGTCACAACTATCGGATCAGATTCTAATGTCGCAGGAGTAGCACATGTTGCACTACTTGTCATCTCCACCGTATAACTATCATTATTCACAGCAGTGGTTGTGGAATAAGTCGAATTTGTTGCACCAGAAATATAATTATTATTCAGTTTCCATTTATATGCAGGTGTGCCTCCCCCTGTTTGACTTGCAGTTAATGTTACTGTACCTCCAGCACAGATTGCAGTTGTAGAAGAATTGACATGAACCGTCGGAACCACTGCTGGGTTTACAATCATTGTTACCGGATTAGAAGTAGCTATAGCTGGTGTTCCGCAAACAGCTGTACTTGTCATCTCTACAGTAATTGTATTACCATTAACAAGTGATGAAGATGTATATGTTGCTCCTGTTGCTCCGGAAATATTAGAAGAACCTGATTTCCATTGATATGCAGGTGTACCACCATTTACCGGAGTAGCTGTAAATGTTACGCTTGCGCCTTCACAAATAGTAGATGCAGAAGCTGCAATACTTACAGATGTAGCCAACACAGGATTTACAACGATAGTAGTCTCTGCAGAAGAAGCGTTCGGATTTGATACACATGAAGAATTACTTACGATGTTTACACTAACCTTATCACCATCGGCAAAAGCATTACTTGTATAAGATGCATTTGTTTCTCCAGTAACCGGAGAGCCATTTAAATTCCATTGATATGTTGGTGCAGTACCACCATTACCCGGAGTTGCTGTAAATGTCACTAGTGTTCCGGCACAAATAGTTGTACCCGGGCTTGCAGAAATAGTTACCGAAGCACTTGGCGATGTTGTTATGGTGATTACAACACTATTTGATGTTTTAACAGCTGTTGTAGCACATGTTGCATTGCTGATCATTTCAACTGAATAACTATCACCATTCACCGCTGTTGTATTAGTATAGGTTGAATTTGTAGCGCCTGCAATATATGCACTGCCTAATTTCCATTTATAACCTGGAGCTGTTCCCCCATTGGTTGGTATGGCTGTAAAAATAATTGTAGAACCAGCACACGTTGAAGAGTTATTTGCTGATATTGAAACAGATGGTGTCAATATAGGATTAACATCCATAGCAATTGCGTTTGAAGCAACACTAGCAGGAGAAACACAAGCAGCATTACTCACCATTTCTACTGAATACGCATCACCATCGGCAGCTGTAGTTGTCACATACGTTGCATTGGTCGCTCCTGTAATATAGGAGCTACCCAGCTTCCACTTATATGTTGGTGTACCGCCATTTACAGGTGTTGCTGTAAATGTTACGCTTGAACCGACACAGATTGTAGTATTACTTGCTGTTATGGATACTGAAGGAACAACTGTTGGATTAACGTTTATTGTAATACCTGTAGATGTAACCGTCCCAGGAGATGCGCAAGTTGCAGTACTTGCCATTTCTACTGAATATACATCACCATCATTGGCAGTCGTAGTCGTGTATGTTGAATTGGTTTCACCAGTGATATATGACGTTCCCAATTTCCATTTATAAGAAGGCGTACCACCACCAGTCTGAGTAGAAGTAAATGTAATACTTGTACCATCACAAATAGTTGTGTTGCTAGCTGTAACTGTAATGGTTGGTATTCCCCCCGTATTTACAGTCACCACAATCGGATTTGATGTAGACGTTGCAGGTGTTGCACACACAGCATTGCTTGTCATTTCCACCGAATAGCTATCATTATTAGCAGCTGAAGTAGTTGAGAACGTTGCATTGGTAGCACTTGTAATATATGCACTTCCCAATTTCCATTTATATGTCGGGGTAGTACCTCCATTTGTAGGTGTCGCTGTGAATATAATATTTGTTCCAGCACAGACAGAAGTATTGTTTGCAGTTATGGAAACAGAAGCAGACAAATTAGAATTAACAGTCATAACAATGGCTGTTGAAGTAACTGTTGCCGGAGTCGCGCAAACAGCTGTACTGGTCATTTCTACTGAATAACTATCACCATTAGCAGCTGAAGTAGTTGTATACGTAGCATTGGTTGCGCCTGTAATATAAGAGCTTCCAAGCTTCCATTTATATGTTGGTGTTCCTCCATTTACTGGTGTAGCTGTAAACAACACACTGGCGCCACTACAAATGGTAGAACCTGTTGAAGTAATAGATACAGACGGAGTAACCGGGGTATTAACCGTCATTGTAATGGAATTCGAAGTCGCATTCGGTGTTGTTACACAGCTCAAGCTACTTACAATTTCAACAGAATACACATCACCGTTTGCAATAGAAGTTGAAGTATATGTATCATTTGTTGCTCCTGAAATATAAGAGGTACCTTTCTTCCATTTATATGTAGGTGTACCACCATTGGAAACAGCTGCAGTAAACGTAGTGCTGGTACCTGTACAGATAGAATTTCCAGGTGCAGCTGTAATGGCTACTGCCGGTGTAGGTGATGCGGTAATAGTAATAACTACCGAATTTGAAACTACTGGTGTAGTAGATGCACAAGCAGCATTGCTGACCATTTCAACAGAATAACTATCATTATCAGCTGCCGTTGTTGTTACATAAGTAGCATTTGTAGCACCGGTAATATAAGACGATCCTAATTTCCACTTATAAGTAGGTGCTGCGCCACCATTGGTTGGTGACGCGGTAAATGTTATACTGGTTCCGGTGCAGATCGTTGAATTATTTGCCGAAGCAGATACAGACGGAGTCAATGCAGGATTCACTGTCATTACAATTGCATTACTTGTTGCGGTCGCAGGACTCGCACAACCTGCATTGCTGGTCATTGTTACTGTATAACTATCTCCGTTTGCAGCAGTAGTTGTTGTATAAGTCGAATTTGTTGCACCAGAAATATTTATTCCGCCTTTTTTCCACTGATATGTTGGAGTCGTTCCGCCACTTGTTGGGGTTGCCGTAAATGTGATGCTTGAATTAACACATATAGTATTAGAAGGTGTTACAGAAATTGATACGGATGGGGTTACTGTTGAAGTAACAGTCATAACAATCGCAGTACTTGTAGCAGTAGTTGGACTCGCACAAGTAGCATTGCTGGTAATTGTCACGGTATAACTATCTCCGTTTGCAGCAGCAGCTGTTGTATACGTAGCATTGGTTTCACCAGAAATGTTAACACCACCTTTTTTCCATTGGTATGTTGGAGCCGCACCACCATTTGTTGGGGTTGCCGTAAATGTTACACTTGTTCCTGCACATATTGCCCCTGCAGGGCTAACCACAGTAGAAACTGAAGGAATAACAGCTGCATTAACTGTCATTACAATCGCAGTACTTGTTGCACTAGCTGGGCTCACACAAGCTGCATTACTGGTCATTGTTACCGTATAACTATCGCCGTTTGCTGCTGTAGTCGTTGTATAGGTAGCATTCGTTTCACCGGAAATTGCAACACCACCTTTTTTCCACTGATATGTTGGAGTTGTCCCTCCATTTGTTGGGGTTGCTGTAAACGTAACACTTGTTCCGGCACAAATAGCGCCTGAAGGACTAGCCGCAATAGAAACTGCAGGTGTTACTGTAGCATTAACTGTCATAACAATTGGCGAGCTTGTTGCAGTAGCAGGACTTGCACAAGCCGAGCTGCTTGTCATTGTTACCGTATAACTATCGCCATTTCCAGCAGTAGTCGTGGTATAGGTAGCATTGGTTTCACCGGAAATATTAATACCACCTTTTTTCCATTGGTATGTCGGAGTTGTACCTCCATTTCCCGGAGTTGCTGTAAACGTAACACTTGCGTTTGGACAGATCGTACTTGATGGACTTACTGCAACAGTTACAGATGGAACTACCGTTGAAGTAACTGTCATAACAATCGCTGAGCTTGTCGCTGTTAGCGGGCTTGCACAAGCTGCATTGCTGGTCATTGTCACCGTATAACTATCACCATTTGTTGCAGCACTTGTCGCATATGTTGCATTGGTAGCACCGGATATTGGTGTACCGTTCTTATTCCATACATATGTTGGAGTTCCGCCGTTGGTTGGACTAGCTGTAAACGTAACCGATCCTCCCGTACAAATTGTGTTCGATGGACTTGCAGTAATAGATACTGCAGGTATTACAGTTGGATTAACGGTTACTACAATAGCATTTGATGTTGCTGGATTTCCTGTAGGACATGAAGCATTACTAGTCACTGCTACCGTATAACTATCTCCGTTAGCAGCTGTTGTAGTAGTATAAGTTGCATTAGTAGCTGTAGGAATTGTTGTTGCATTCTTACTCCATATATATGTTGGAGTAGTACCTCCGTTTACAGGAGTTGCAGTAAAAGTCAAACTCGCTCCTGCACATATAGTAGTAGATGAACTTGCTGCTATGGATACACTTACAGGATTTGTTGGGTTCACTGTTATCACAATAGCATTACTTGTTGCTGTTACTGGTGATGCACAAGCAGCATTGCTTGTCATTGTTACTGTATAACTATCTGCATTGGCTGCTGTAGTTGTCGTATAAGTAGAATTGGTTGCACCACTAATATTAGCTCCCCCTTTTTTCCATTGATAAGTTGGTGTTGTTCCTCCATTGGCTGGTGTAGCAGTAAACGTTACACTCGCTCCAGCACAGATGGTACTTGAAGGAACTGTAATTGATACAGCGGGAGTAACCGGTGGATTTACCGTTACATCATAATTGAATGCCGCCCCTGTGCAACTTCCTGTAGTGGAAGTTGGTGTAATTACATATTGAGCTACAACAGGTGAAACAGAATTATTATTAAGAGCTTCAGTAATTGGATTGGCTGTCTGCCCTGTTACCGCAGCATTCGTAATACCTGCTACTGCTACTCTTGACCAGGAATAAGAAGAAGCTACATTACTTGTAATAGAATAACTCTGTGCAACTCCGCTGCAAATTGAGCCGCTAGCCGCAGAAGTAATGGCTGGCTTAGGATTAACCGTTACTGTATAATTTACGGCTGCACCTACACAAGAACCTGTAGTAGATGTTGGTGTCATTACATAAACAACATTTACTGGACTTGTACTGCCATTTACTAATGTTTCTGTTATTGTATTTGTAGTTCCGGATCCTGTGGTTGGTGTAATGGATGTTACTGCCGCACGGGTCCAGCTAATATTGGAAGGTATGGATGTTGCAATTGAATAATTCTGTGCGACTCCGCTACAAATTGTTCCGGTAGTTGCAGATGTAATCGTAGGTTTTGCATTTACTGTTAATACAGCTGCGCTTGAAGGTAGTGTTTGACAAGAGTTTGTTACATCAACCGTATAGTTCCCTGCATCTCCAACAGCAAGTGTACCGATTGAATAGGTTGAATTGGTTGCTCCTGAAATTGCGATCCCTCCTTTTTTCCATTGATACGATAATGTACCACCTGATGCAGTAACAGAAAATGAGGTTCCCTGTCCTTCACACTTGGTATCATTACCTGGCTGAGCCGAAATAGAAGGAGGTGTACAAAGTACGTAACGGGAAATAAATCCATCCTGAACACCTGTAAGTGTAATTGTTTTTGTAGCAGTGCTTGGGTCATAATCTCCACTTCCGGAAAGATCGCCTGTTAGTAATATTTTTCCTGCAGAACTTACAGCTAATCCATTAGCTACTTCATCAGATGCGCCACCAACATTATAGGCAGCTGTTGCAGTTCCGGTTGTTCCTGACAATACTGCAAAATATGCATCCTTACCACCAAGTCCTGTAATGGTTTTGCTATTGCCGAAGTTTACATTACCGTTTGCAAAACCAGATAATACAATATTACCTGACGCATCAAATGCCATTGAAGAAACGTTATCGTCAGATGTTGAACCTGTAGCAAAATGCCAGTTATAAGCCCCGGCAGAAGTATAGCTGGCAACAAACATATCATTCTGACCTACACCTGCAAATGTTGAAGTAGTTGTGCTGGCCGGGTCGAAATAAACAAGTAATGCATCATCCTTAACAAAACCTCCAACGTAAACCGTTGAATTCGTTTTGTTAACCAAAATAGCATTTCCCTGATCCGCCAAAGCTGCGCCAATTTTAAAAGACCATTGATGACTCATATCTGAAGCATACTTTGCAACAAAAACATCACCTGTACTTGCTCCCCCAGCTTCTGACAATAGATTGGTTGCATTATTACCATCCAGTGGACTCATATCAATATTCTGTCCTCTGAAAATACCTGTTAAGTATATATTTCCGCTTGCATCTAAATCAATACCATTACCGGCATCTGCATTTGTTCCACCAAAATTATATGCAAACTGACAAATTAAAGAAGCATCATACTTTGCAACAAAAATATCTGTCAAACCTATTGGTGTACGGTTTATAGCAGTGCCTCCCGGATTAAAATTTGTAGGCCCGTTAGCCAGCAAACCTGTTATATAAACATCTGTCCCGAATACTTTAATATCATTTATCTGATCCCCGGTTGCTCCGGCAGTTGTTTTTAATCCTCTTTTGATCTTCAGTACAAGATTATTATCATATTTTACTAGAGCCATTGCGCCACTACCAGCATTTAGACCAAATGAATCACCTGTATTGTCAAACTTAACCGTATTAACAATAGTGGCCAATAGATATACACTTCCACTAATTGGATCAACATAAACTTTTGTTCCTGCATCATTACTTGTATTTCCAAAAGAAATAACCTTTAGTAATTGACCTGAGGAGTTATACTTTGCAATGAAACCATCTATTGATGCCCCAGCAGATGCTGATGTTCTCAATGAATCAGACCCAACAACTAAAGGATTGAAATTAACATTTGATCCATTATAGCTTCCGCATATAAAAATATTATCACTAGCATCTGTAGCGACAGATGCTATATGAATTGTATTCGAAGCTTTGCTTAAGCTATAGACCAATTCAGTCGTTTGTGCATTTAGCCTTAGGTTCAAAAAGAAGGCTAAAATAAACACAATAAATATGTTTTGTCTCATCATATCAAGTAGATTTAAAGGTACAAACTACTGAATTGTCAGGATGAAAACAATATGTATTAATGAATTACTTCAACTTTATTACTATATAATTCATCACCAAATTGCACTTGTACGAAATACATACCTTGAGACAAATCAGCAGTATTTAAATCAATAATTTCTGTGTCAGATTGAATTATATGTTCGAACATCATAACTGAAGAACCTTGTAAATCATATACGATTACGGTTACTTTTTTCCCGTCTCTGTTCGTAATAGAAATGTTTGCATGATCCGCTGCCGGATTAGGGTAAACAGATATTACTTTCGGGCCCACATCTGCTGTTGCTACATCTGTACATACAGATACTGTTAATGTAGCAGGTAATGAAGTTGCAACCGGCGGACATATACCTGTTACCGTACACGTGTAGTCACCATTATTTGCAGATGTAGTAGATGTAATCATCAATGTTGATGTTTTAGCTCCAGATATATAAGCATTATTAATCACTGCAACACCATCTTTATACCATTGATATACTAAATTATCCCCGATTGCTCCAATCGTAAATTTAGCAAACTGGCCTGTACAGATAGATTGCGAGAACGGATGCTGAATAATAGTAGGAGAATTAATTACAATTGATGCTGGTGCAGAATACTGTACGGCACCGCAATTTTCCGTCACCTTACATCTGTAGTTTCCTACCTCTGCATTATCTACATTCAATGTTGTTAAGCTATTTGTATTAACACCACTATACTTTCCGCCATTTGTCAGATCAGTAAATATTGCAGAACCATTTGGTGCAAACTGCCATTGATAGGTAATGCCGGCACCTGATATATTAATAATAAATAAAACAGATTGGTTTCTACAAACATCTGCAGAAATAGGCTGTTTAGTAATACTTGAAGATGTTGTAGTTGTAACAACTGCAGTATTACTGATTGTTGGTGTTGAACAACTGGTAGATGCCTTACATAAATAATTTCCGGCATCTGCATTGGTAGCTGATGTAATCGTAAGAGTAGCTGTTGTTGCGCCTGAAATTGTTCCTCCATCAACCAAATCAATACCATCTTTCTGCCATTGATAAATAACACCTGAAGGATTGGTAACTGTAAGTGATAACACCAGTGTTTGTCCAACACAAACAAGTTGGTTTGTTGGTTGAGAAGAAATCACCGGAGCTGTAGAAAGTGTAACCTGAGCGCCTGAAGTAGTTATTGTACCACCGCAAGTCGCAGTCATCACACAGGTATAATTTGCTTCATCAGAGGATGATAAACTATTAATATCAAGTGAGCTTGTTGTGGCACCACTGACATTGCCTCCATCTACCAGATCCACTCCATCTTTTTGCCATTGATAAGTTGTTACAGCTCCAGACATAGTAACCGCAAGCGTGATGTTATCTCCTGTACATGCACTGCTAGCAACTGGTTCAGACACTATAGATATGGAAGAATTAACAACCAATGTTGCAGTAGAAGTGGTGACAAGGGTACATAAACTCGTAATATCACAGGTATAAGATCCGGCATCTGCTGTTGTTGTGGCAGTTATAGAATAGGTAGAATTTGTCGCGCCAGCGATTGGATTGCCTGCCAATTTCCATTGATATCCAAGACTGCTTCCCGATGCTGCTACAGAGAAAGAAGCAGGACTTCCTGAACATACCGTTACATCTGCGGGTTGAGATGATATAATTGTAGATGCATTAACCGTTAATGTTGCAACGGAAGAATTAATTGTGCTAGAACATAAACTACTTACAATACATTGGTAAGAACCTGCGTCTGCTGCAGATGCATTGCTTATGGTAAGTGTGCCGGTTGTTGATCCTGAAATAGTAGCTCCGTCTACCAGATCGACGCCATCTTTTTGCCATTGATATGTGATTGTTCCTCCTGTTGCACTGCAAACAAAAACAGTTGAATTACCTGTACATACAGATTTTGAGGTGGGTTGAGAAACAATTGTGGTACCAGCCCCAACACTCAGTGTTGCCCCGTTTGAAACCGCCTTTGGTGTACACGTACCAGTCACTTCACAAGTATATGTACCATCATCACTTACTGAAGCAGACAGAATACTCAATGCATTTGTTGTTGCACCTGTGATGTTTGCACCATCAGACAACGCTACACCATCTTTTTTCCATTGATAGGTGATTCCTGTGCCTGAAGCTGAAACAGAAAAGTTCGCTGCTGCACCCGTACATACTGACACATTCATAGGTTGTGTATTTATTACAGGCAATGTATTTACCGTAATAGTAGCCGCAGAAGAAACAATAAATCCACTGCAGGTATTTCCTGTTTTACATGTATATGTATCTGCATCAGAAGCAACAATGTTCGCAATGGTCAATGAAGCTGTTGTTGCTCCACTGATCTTTGAATCATTTACCAGATCAACTCCATTTTTTTGCCATTGATATGAAATCCCCGTTCCGCTGACAACGATGGTAAGCGTAGTTGTAGATCCGATACATACTGTTTTATCAGATGGCTGACTTGTAATAGTAGCGACAGAACCTACTGCCAGATTGGCTGCATTGGAAGTAACAGCTGGAGTACATGCACCTGAAACTGTACACGTATACGCACCAGCATCAGCAGCAATTGCCGGATTGATTGATAAGCTGGCGGTAGTGGCTCCCGAAATTGCTCCTCCATCAGACAAAGCAACCCCACCTTTTTTCCATTGATAGGTAATAGTTGTACCGGTTGCAACAATTGTAAAATTAACATTCGCAGAACCACAGATTGTAACATCACTTGGCTGTGTGGTTATTGCAGGCAGATCCTGTATGGTTAAGGTTGCTGAAGTTGAATTCAATATCCCTGAGCAGGTATTATTAATCGTACATGAATAGCTACCTGCATCAGCGGAAGTAGTTCCTGTAATGGTTAACACTGATGTCAATGCACCACTGATAGCACCACCATCCGTTAAGGCAGTCCCTCCTTTTTTCCATTGATATGTAATACCACTACCAGTTGTACCCAAAGTAAATGATGCCGTCTGACCGGCACATACTGTAGCAGCAGCGGGATTCGAAGATATTGCCGCTGTAGAATTCACCGTAAGAGCAGCAACATTGGATGTTGCTGCAGGTAAACAAGTTCCTGAAACAACACAGGTATAGTTACCGGCATCGCTAACAAGAGCGCCTGTTATGGTTAATGAATTACTGGTTGCACCAAATACATTGCTGCCATTTACCATATCCACACCATTCTTTTTCCATTGATATGTAATACTCGTACCTGTAGCAGCAATGGTAAATGTTGCATTGGCACCTGAGCATATAGTACTTGCTGTAGGTTGAGTTGTTATTGCCGGAAGTGTATTTATTGTAAGTAATGCATTGTTAGAAGTAGCAACCGGACTACATGCGCCTGTTACAATACAGGTATATGTTCCTGCATCTGCTGCTGTGATTGAAGAAACCAATAAGGAAGCAGAAAGTGCGCCGCTGATGTTACCGGCATTGGTCAGATCAACACCATTTTTTCTCCATTGGTAAGAAACAGCTCCTGTTGCAACCAAAGAAAAAGATGCATTTAAACCAGCACATATGCTTTGCGATGCGGCTGGTTGGGATGTAATGACCGGTGAAGATGTAATTGTTAATGTTGCAGCAGTAGATGTAGCTGTTCCGCAAGTGCCTGCAATCACGCATTTATAATTCGTTGCATCTCCTGGAACTACGCCTGTGATGGTCAATGTGGTAGTTGATGCACCGCTTATACTTCCACCATCTACCATATCAACACCATTCTTCTGCCATTTATATGTCAGACCTGAACCCGTTGCGGCAACTGAATAAGTAACTGTTCCACCCAGACAAGCTGTTTTATTTGCAGGATTGGTCGTGATTGTAATTCCAGAACCTACTGTTAAAGTTGCACCATTGGTTGTTACAACCGGCGAACATGTACCTGTAATATCTACAGTATAAGTTCCCTGATGTGCGGTTGTCGGAGCAACAAGGTTTAATGTTGCTGCGTTTGCCCCACCATACACAGCATTGTTTGAAATATTAACACCATCTAATTTCCATTGGTAAGTCAGCAATGTTCCTGTTGCTGTAACAGAAAATGTTGCATTGTTTCCGGTGCAGATTGAAGATGAAACCGGTTGGGTTGTAATAGATGGCGGTTGATTGATAGTAACTATAGCACTACTGGATGTTATATTATTTCCACAGGAACTAACTACACAAGTATAAGTGCCGGCATCACTTGAGTTAACTGAAGTGATGGATAAATTTGCAGTAGTAGCTCCGGAAACAGTTCCACCATCTGTTAAAGCGACGCCTCCTTTTTTCCATTGATAAGTAAGAGCGCTTCCTGTTGCAACGATAGAAAGGTTAAGTGTAGTTCCGGCACAAATAGTCTTAGAGGTAGGTTGTGTGCTGATAACAGGTACTGAATTACACTCTTGGTATTTGCACCAATAAGTATCTTCAGTTCCTAAGTTTCCAAGTGTGGAGCTTCCCGCTCCCGGATCAAAATCACCGATACTGCCTGTATAAAAACCTCCTGCATAAGCAAAGCCTGCAGAGTTAAAATCCATTGAAGTACCCTGATCATCTGTAGTACTACCTACATTGAAGCCCCAGGTGTTTACACCAGTAGAGTTATATTTAGAAATAAATGCATCTTTTCCACCTTTACTTGAAAGATTAAGAGCTGTACCTGCAGGGTTGAAGTTTATACCTGAACCGGTAAAATAACCTGTAAGATAACAGTCACCGCTTGAGTTTGAGCGGATACCAATTGCTTCATCGTCTGAATTAGAAGCTCCTATTTTCTGTGCGAATGCAGGAGCAAACGTTGTTAAATCATACTTCGCAAAAAGAATATCTTTACCTGTACCGGCTGCTGTTAAATTTTGTGTATTCCCGCTTCTTGGATCCGCATCAATAAAACCAGTAAATGTTCCGGCAACATTCAATGCTCCGGAAGCCCCTACATGCATGCGGTTCACGAGTTCAATACCAGCACCTGATATCTGTCCGACATTTGTAAAAACCCCTGCTGTTGTATATTTGGCGATAAAGGCATCTCCACTCCCTTGTGGTGATGATTCGGTTAACGTAACTGTTGCAGCACTTGGATCAAAGTCCATAGTATTATACAACTGGCCGGCAACATATACATTATTGCTTGCATCTATAGTAACAGCAGTCCCTTTCTCAGCTCCGCCTGTACTACCTACTGTAAATCCCCATTGATACGTGCCATCGTTTGCAAATTTAGCAACCACCACATCCAGCAAACCTACGGTCCCACCTTGAGTCGTAATCGTTCCGGTTGTTGCTTGCGTGCCGCCATTATCTTTTCCATATACGTTTGCATCCGCTGATATGTATCCGGTAACATACACATCACCATTTGCATCCAGCGACATATCTAATATCTCATCACCATTAGCATTAGAACCAATTGCCCTCACCCAAAGAAATGCACCGGTGCTTGAATATTTAGCAATAAAACCATCCGGGGTAAGTACATTCGGACCATTAAATGAAGATGGAATAGAGAAACCGTTAAAATAAATGGTTGAACCATATAAGGAACCTGCAATGAATATATTACCAGCATTATCTACCGCAACTCTATAACTTTTTACGCTTCCGCTACCTGAAGAATAAATTCCTTTATTCCAGCTTAACGTTCCCGAGGCATCATATTTCAATAAGAATGTTTTTGTAATCGTACTGGAAGTTGTAATCGTAACCGGATCTGTGATCTGATTTGTAAAATATCCAAGCGCATAAAAATTATCGGATGCATCTGTTGCAACATCCTGTAATTGATCCGACCCCACACCAGCAACTCTCTTCGCTAGTTGAAATGTCTGTCCAACGGCAGACATAGACAGTAAAATAAATAAACAGAGAGTCAGCCTACCGTATAAATATCTCATTAGCAATGGTTTTAGATTTTAACAAAATCTTCATTCCCATTCAAACGAAAAACTGCCTTAAAGGTTGTTGAAATATATAAAATATTGAATTAAAAATGGGGCTATGCGCCCCCAGACAATTCTTTAGCTCTTTTTTCTGCACTTTTCAAAGCCTCAATGATATGCTCACCTACTTCTCTCTTTTTAAAAGTATTCAATGCAGCTTCTGTCGTTCCACCTTTTGAAGCCACCATAGCAATCAATTCATCAATGGTCAGTTTTGAATGATTCAAAATCTGAAATGCCCCCATCATGGTTTCTTTAACCAGCATGCCGGCAACATTTTCATCCATACCCATTTGTTTACCTGCTTCGATCATATGCTGAACGATGTAATAAAAATATGCCGGGCCACTGCCGCTTAATGCAGTTACGGCATCCAGCATGCTTTCATCTTTCATAAAGATTGCCTTGCCGGTAGTTTCAAGCAACATATCAACCACACTGATATTTTCAAACGATGCATCTTTAGCTACGGTAAATGCTGTAATACCAAAACCCAATTGAGCTGGTGTATTTGGCATCGCACGCACCACATTTTTATGCGCTAACAAATCCTGGATCTGAGCAATCTGAATACCAGCCATGATGGATAAAATCATCTGGCCTTCCAGTAAATAATTCTTTAATTTTTCAGAAAGAATTCTGAAATCCTGCGGCTTTACAGCAACAATTACAATATCATATTTCTGAATGGATTCATCTATATCAGCAGACAAAGAAGCAATGCCTTCCATCTTAAGCTGCTCTCTTTTTTCATCATGTTTTTCAACGATCAATAAATCTTCTCTTGAAACAATTTTTCTGCTCACAAATGCTTTTGCATATGTCATCCCCATATTTCCGCCACCTAAAATTGCAATCTTCATATTCGTCTTAATTTAAACAATGATATATAGAACAGTGTATGGCCTGCGCCTTACAAATGGTATTTCAATAAACTTAATTGTGAATCTGCTTCATACTTTCCGTATGAGCCAGAATAATCTGGTCTGCAAGCTCTGTTGAAATAGCAGTTGAAATAAATAAACTTTCAAACTGTGAAGGAGCCATGTATACGCCTCTGGACAACATTGCCTGGAAATATTCAGCAAACTTTTTCAGATCCGATTGTTTCGCTGTTTCAAAATCTACGACTGAAGTGTTCGTAAAGAACATCGTAAACATAGAACCGATATGATTGAATGTATAATCAAGTCCTAAGAGATTATTCGCCTTCTTCAATCCTTTTACTAAATAATCAGTCTGTTTGGATAACTGATTATAAATATCCGGATGTTCGTTTAAATATTTCAGGATAGTCAAACCGGCAGACATTGCAATGGGGTTTCCGGATAAGGTTCCGGCCTGATATACTGGCCCTGCCGGGGATACTTTCTGCATAATTTCCTTTTTCCCTCCATAGGCTCCAACCGGCATACCGCCGCCAATGATTTTTCCTAAAGTGGTCATATCTGCCTGAACACCTAATGCTCCCTGAGCACCTGAAGCAGAAAGTCTGAAACCAGTCATTACTTCATCAAAGATCAACACGATATTTTCTTCGTCGCAGATCTTTCTTAAACCTTCCAGAAAACCTGGCTTAGGCAACACACAGCCCATATTACCCGCAACTGGCTCTACAATAATCGCTGCGATTTTATTTTTATTCTTTTCAACTAAAAGCTTAACCGCTTCAATATTATTATATGGAGCTGTTAACGTATCGTTGGCCACACCTTGAGGAACCCCCGGACTATCGGGCACACCCATGGTAACAGCACCACTCCCGGCAGCTATCAGAAATGAATCTCCGTGCCCGTGATAACAACCTTCAAATTTTATAATTTTCTCTCTTCCGGTGTACCCTCTTGCCACACGAATGGCCGACATCGTTGCTTCTGTTCCGGAATTAACCATACGCACCATTTCCACGGAAGGAACCATATTCACGATCAACTCAGCCATCTCCACTTCTTTGCGCGAAGGTGCTCCAAACGAAAGAGAATCTGATAATGCCTCACGAACGGACTTCTCAATCAATTCATTGCCATGACCAAGAATCATCGGCCCCCAGGAATTTATCAGTTCAATGAATTGATTATCGTCTTCATCAAATAAATAAGCGCCTTTCGCCCGTTTAATAAATAGTGGATTTCCGCCTACAGCTCTAAATGCGCGAACCGGAGAATTTACTCCGCCGGGTATATATTCTTTTGCCTTTGAAAAAAGCTCAGAACTTTTTACTGTTTTCATTCAATAGGATTGGCTAGTGTTAACTTCAGATTGCTGAAATAATATACAGGAACATAATTGTTGCAGGCTGAGCGGCTAAAATCAAACCCTGTCATAAAATGACCTTTTTGTACAGGTGTTTTTCTCATCAGATCAAAATATCCTGTACCGGCAAGCTGCATATTGTTTCCTACAAGACTCATCAGCTCATATCCTAAAACACTATATTTTGATGGATAGATATTGTATTGTCTGATATAAGCTTCTTTAAATAATTTATAAGAGTCTGTATAGAACGCAAAATAATCAGGATAGATAAAATAGATTTGTCTACGCTCAAACTGCTCATACGTTTGGTTATTAATATCCAGCCATTCACTTTTAGTAATTACCGGAATATTAAGACGGGTAATCTCTAAAGCACTTACAATGTTTGACGCCAGGGCTGGTTCACTGGATGCAACAAAAATATGACTCACCTTATTGAGGGGAATTTCATCGGTAAACATTTTATTGATCGTTGAAATATTTATTTTCGTAATCAATACAAATTTTGAAACCGTAAAACCTTTTGTACGCACAGAATCTCTGTAGTACGCTGCCAATAAAGAATCTTTCACATCAGCGGTATAAAGAATCACCACATCCGTTTTCGCCTTTGTATCATCATCTTTTGCATCGTTCTTCCGGTAAACAAATTTACTCTTCGCAAACGAAGAGGTTTGCCCGGCGATTGATTCAAGTGTAGGTTGAAACAGCAATGTTCTTGTTGTGTTCTCAATAATATTTGAATTCAGTGATATAGGATTGATTACGGGAATATTATTCTGTTCTCCAAATGCCGTTACATAAGGAATCAGAGAAGGATACAAAGGACCAATAATCAGATCCATGGTTTTAAGTTCAGGATATGAGATAATGGTTTGTATTTTGTTTACATCTCGATCAACGTCGTATACATGCAAAGAAACATTCACTCCTGTTTTCTTCAGCGAATCAACAGCTGTAAGAATTCCCTGGTACATATCATCGATATAACTGTTCTTCGTATGATCTGTCAGGTTTTCATTCAGGTTCATCGGAAAAATAACTGCAACATTATATACAGTCTTTTTCACATACTCTACCGCCCTGCTTTGTTTTGAAAACTTAAACTCCTGAGCCAGGTATTCATATAACATATTATTCTTTGAACCTACAGGCGCTGTAGCAAGTTTGTTGAACAATGCTTTTGCCAGCTCTTTATCGGTGGAATAAATGCGTTGCAGCTTAATTAATGTATCAACCGGATTGATGGTTGGATAATTCGCCTGTTTAAATTCGGTGATGGTTATTTCCATTCCATTAATAGTTGACAATGCATCTATTGATGTACGGTATTGTTTCATACCAAAATAAACCAACGCCAATAAATATTCAGCTTCGTTCTTTTGCTTCCACTGCGGATCACGGTTCAGCAACTGTAACAACATTTGCCGCGACTCATTATACTTCCCGGCTTTGTAAGCCGACAAAGAATAGTAATACTGAGCATATGATGTATATGCGTTGGAAGGATCCGGAGAAGTAACCGGCAAGAAGTATTCCATTGCAATTTCATATTTCTGCATTTGGTATACCTGCTTTGCTCTGTTATAATCTTCTTTCCAGCTTTGCTGTGAAAACGAAATCAAAGATTGAAAAAACCCGGCAAGCAATAAAACTGCTTTCAATTTCATATTATTCCCATTCAATCGTTGCAGGTGGCTTAGAGCTTATATCATATACAACTCTGTTAACACCTTTCACTCGGTTTATGATTTCATTCGAAATGTCAGCCAGGAATTCATAAGGCAAATGTATCCAATCTGCTGTCATTCCATCTGTGCTGCTAACGGCACGAAGTGCCACTACATTTTCATAAGTTCTTTCATCTCCCATTACACCAACAGATTTAACGGGCAGAAGAATTGCACCTGCCTGCCATACCTGATCATATAATCCTTTTTCCTTTAAACGGGAAATGAAGATATAATCTACTTCCTGAAGAATAGCAACCTTTTCAGCAGTAATATCGCCAAGGATGCGAATAGCTAAACCCGGACCCGGGAATGGATGTCTTTTCAAAATAACATCATCAATGCCCAATGTACGTCCAACTCTTCTTACCTCATCTTTGAATAAGGTATTCAATGGTTCAACCACTTTCAATTTCATTTTCTCAGGCAATCCACCAACATTGTGATGCGACTTGATTGTTGCCGAAGGACCTTTAACCGAAACGGATTCAATAATATCCGGATAGATAGTTCCCTGCCCTAACCATTTCACATTAGCAATTTTATGAGATTCCTGATCAAATACTTCTATAAATTCTTTTCCGATTGCTTTACGTTTTGCCTCCGGATCACTTAAGCCATCTAACGCGCTATAGAATTGTTTTTTAGCATCAACACCGATTACGTTTAAACCCATATGTTTGTATGAATTTAACACTTCTTCGTATTCGTTCTTTCTCAACAGACCATTATCAACAAAAATACAAGTCAGGTTAGGCCCGATTGCTTTGTGAATCAAAACTGCTGCAACAGATGAATCTACACCACCGGAAAGGCCGAGTACAACTTTGTCTGAACCGATTTTAGTTTTCAATTCACTGATCGTCGTTTCAACAAATGCATCCGGTGTCCAATCTTGAGAACAACCACATATATGTACAACGAAATTTCTTAGTAATTCTTTTCCCTGAAGCGAGTGTGTTACTTCCGGGTGGAACTGAATCCCAAATGTTGTTTCACCTTTTACTTTATATGCTGCCACACGAACAGTTTCGGTGCTGCTCAGAATTTCAAAATTGGATGGAATTTCAACGATGGTATCTCCGTGAGACATCCATACCTGAGAATCTGGCAGGATTTCCTTAAAAAGATCATCGGAAGTATGGACGTTATTCAGGATTGCTCTACCATATTCACGGATTGAAGACGGTTTAACAACTCCGCCAGATTTATGGGCGATCAATTGCGCACCATAACAAACCCCCAACAAAGGCAGTTTACCTCTGAATTGAGCCAAATCAATATCCGGTGCATTTTCTTCCCGAACCGAACAAGGACTGCCTGAAAGAATAACTCCTTTTACAGATGGATCCAATTGAGGAGCCTTATTATACGGGTGAATTTCACAATACACATTTAATTCTCTTACTCTTCTGGCAATCAGCTGAGTATATTGAGATCCAAAATCTAAGATTAATATTTTTTCAGTCATGCTGCAAAGTTATAAATACCAGCCTTTTTTTCTATGGATTTATGCTACATGTCAATAAATAAATCCTTGAAAACAATGAAAGACAGGTAATAAAAAAGGGCTGAAAGTAAACTTCCAACCCTTAATTAATTAAACTCAAACCAAAAATTAGATGAAGAGATACTCAGAAGCTGCTCTTTTTAATGATTTTTTTGATTTACCGATTGCTAAGCCTTCTACAAGAGCTTGAACCAATATCCAGGCTACAGCCTTACGGATACCCATTTTTTCAGCAATTTCGATTGTGTACTGTACTTCTTTCGGGCTTACTTCGCCGTCAATACGCATCATTTCCACTAAATCATATAATTGATCGAATCTCTGTTCGTCATTTTCAGGTTTTTTATAGAAAAAGTCGTCGGAAGCATCTACCATTTCGAATACTTCTTCTGCTGATACTCCGTTTCTTTCTCCAATTTTCACTAACAGGCCAGACTCAGATTTAGAGATTTTTCCGTCAGCTTTAGCTAGTTGCACTAAGTTCATTATGTGACTTTTATGTGCTTTTGTTTTTTTTGTAGCAAAAAGTGTCAACATGGTTTCTTTTGTTTTTGTTTCGATACAAAGGTAGATATAATTCAATTAATAGCAAATTTTAAATATAAAAATATTACCAACAAAATACCATTAATTAGAAAAAACATATATACAATTAATTAATAAACAGATATTTAAATACAATAAAAAAATTTGAAAAATATTTATTTATAAAAATAATCCTATAAATAGATTTATG
>JAGKWN010000077.1 GCA_021151805.1 Cytophagaceae bacterium
ATTAATTATCTCACCATTTATTTTAATAATTAAATTAGGCTGGTTTAAAAAAACTTTCAGTTCCTTTCTTACTCGATTTTGCATG
This sequence comes from Cytophagaceae bacterium, assembly GCA_021151805.1. Taxonomy (GTDB): domain Bacteria; phylum Bacteroidota; class Bacteroidia; order Cytophagales; family Cytophagaceae; genus Cytophaga. The sequence continues at coordinate 86 of JAGKWN010000077.1, forward strand.
AATGCATTTCCTATTCCCATTATCCCCCAAATCAAAAAAACTTGCCCGAATAGTATTGCTCCGACTTTTAAAGTTTTGTTTTTATTTTTTGGATTACCCCATCGCACACTAAATAGAAAACCAAAGCCCACAATGCTCAGTATAAATGAGGGAATCATCAGACAATATCCCCAGGCTGATAAGAAATTATCTAATACTGCATTCATATGCTTGGTTAAATTACTGAGGAATATATTTTATTCCTTGCAAATCGATATAATAGGTTGTTCCCTCCTGTTCAAATGGATAGTAGATATATACATTTTTACGTTCAGCAATATCTTCTGAATGAATAACTTTATCTGAACTATAATATAGTTGCCAGAACAAAATCGAATGTTGTGCTTTCAGCACCCACTTCATTTCCACACAATCAAATATACCTGTTACTTTATAGTTCCCTTCATTATTCATTGGCGTATAACCCAGGAATGAATTGGAAGTGAACGGGTAGTTGAACAACTTCTGATCATCCAGTTTATGCTGACCTGTCAGGCTCATCATGCTCCATTGGTTCGCTTCCATGTTGATAAAAAACCATGTCGTCGCCGGATCATTGGCTAACCGATTCCATATTATTTTTTTATACTTGAACTCAAACCCTTTGATAATATTGCCTTGTGTATCAATAATACCATACAAGCCTTCTTTGTTTACAACAACAGCCAATTGCTTGCCATGGTCTTTAAACGGATAAACATTCCATGTATGATAGCCTGTTGTATAATAGTAATAAAGACTGGAATAAGTTGCCAACTCTCCCTTAGCATTCACTGTAAAGCCTTTAAAACCGCTGCTTGATGGTATTACTTTAATCAGAGCGTTTTGTGCAACCGAAGGATCGGTTGTACCATTGAAAGGTACTTTATCAAACAGTATTTTTCCGGATTTTAAAATCATAAAGTAGGTGCTTTCGTAATAACCTTCCATTGCGGGATTGAAAAAACTGAGGCTTTTGTATTTAGGTGTAACAATCACTTTTTTTGTTACACGGTGCATATACCCCCATTTATTATTCTGGCGGAAGGGAATAAAGTTTTTCAATTGAGTTGTATCAATCGTAGCGAAATCCTGACGGATGATTTCTTCCGGAGTCTGCTGTACATCCTTTATCCCGTTAAACAGGTCTTTGGTAAATATAAAAGATACAAGGGTACTTACAATAAATAAAAGTTTCATAAATCATCTGTATTATTCTTTGAAATAAATTATAAAAATATTCCCATCAAAGAATTTTGCTGATTATTGTACATGCATGATTGTGATTTCCACACGTCTGTTTTTCTGTCTTCCGGATGCAGAAGCATTTGTTGCAACCGGATGTGCAGTACCCATACCAATCGTTTCAAAATGAATATTGCTCAACCCTTTACCAACCAGATATTGTTCAACAGCTTCGGCGCGCTGCTTTGACAGTGTCTGGTTAAAAGCATCTGTACCGGTATTATCTGTATAGCCTGTGATTTTTAATTTCATTCCGGGATATTCCATCAGGATCCTGGCAATCCGGTTCAGTTCGGTTGCTGACTCAGGCAGAATATCTGCGCTCGCGCTTTTGAAAAACAAATTATCCAATGGAATAGTCGTACCCGCCTGCACCGGAAATAAATACAGATCAAGCGTCTTGATATGTGTGGAGTCTATTTCTTTCGTATCAACATAGTAAGAAAGACTTATATATTTATTGACCGCTGCATCGATTCCATATACATAATTTTTTTCCAGGAATAATGTATACTCCCCTGAATTGTTTTCGGTAGAGCTGATGCCATGCTCTGTAGTAGTCATTAAATCATGATAAGCAACATCTCCATTCAATGGCTTCATGGTAACTCCATCCAGTAACTGTCCACGAACTATATAAATATGCTCAGGCTGATACAGTTTATCAATTGGAGCTATAAAAATATCTTCTTTACCTATGGAATTTTTTGTCGAAACTACATATCCGAATTTATCACAAGGATCAATGGAGTAATATGAATCGTACCTGTCAGTATTTATTGCCGGACCTACATTTACAGGAACTGTCCAGTTATTCCAGTCATCACCGATTCGTCTGCTCATATAAATATCTTTGCTTCCGACTGCACCAGGTCTGTCAGAAGTGAAATACAGGGTTCTGTTATCAGAAGCAATGTAAGGTTCACTTTCATCAAATTCAGTATTCAGCTTACTCAACAAAATAGGCTTTGAATAAGTTGTTGCTCCTTCACGGAAAGCTATATACAGATCCTGTCTGTACGAATCCGCTTCCCGGGCAAAAGAAATAATGATCGCTTTACCGTTCGGACATAAGGTTAATCCGTTATACTTTCCTTTATCCATTTCAGCTACGTTTCCAATGTTCAGCTTTTCCGGATTTGACCAACCATCTTTTGTATGCCTGGTAATGAAATAACCGCGTTCTTTATATACACCATTTATATAAGCACCTCTTATGATCAGTGTATTGCCGGCAGGATCAGCGGCTTCAACACTATTCGTTAAAAATGAATTGAGGGGATAAGGCATATGCACACGCGGCCCCCACACACCATTTATATCTTTTTCTGAATACCAGATATCCTGCGTTGACTTCTGAGTAGAAGCTTTATAATTGGATGGATGATCCTGTACAACAAAATACATTCTGTTACCGCCTGCAGTAATCACCGGATTCAATTCAGCATATGCACTGTTGATATTCTTGCCGATGTTGACCAATTGCCCGGAACTTAAATTATTAAAACATACGAAAGCAAAACAAACTGCATAGATTTTTTTCATAGTTCAATTATTAAAATGAATTTATTCAGAAATACTCTTAAAAAACTTGTATGAATAAATGTAAAAACATTCATTAATGAAATGTATGACCAGAGTCATCTTATTAAAAATTAAATACAATGCCTGAATAATAATTCTGTAAGCAGATATTCTGCAGGTTATTATTCAGGCATGAAGATAAATCGTCAGATATTGCTATAAAAAATGAGGCCGTTCTTAATCTTTCATTTTTAAAGTCTGATGTTTATTTTAATTCCAGGGTAAAAGAATCATCCCATTTGAAACCATTAACAATCCAACCCTTTTCATTTTTATAATAGGTGATCATTAAACGGATTGCTGCATGTTCATACTTTACAAGATAGGTCTCCCTGATTACAAAATCCGAAATTGTTTCATTTTTAATTTTGATAAATCCAAACGAACTACCGAAGCGCTCTTTAACGATCTCCAGTTGCGTCAACGTTTTTTGTTCCACTGCATCAAGCTCATTTTGTGGCATGGGCCAATAAGGTGTCAACTCTGCAAACACTTCTGGAATTTTATTTTCTTTAAAGAGGGAAGCAACTTTTTTTGATAATTCCTGGGTTGCTGCCACATCTTTCAATACTTTTTTCTGAGCGAACAAACTAACATGCACCAAACACAGTACAGCTAAAATCAGCACCTTTTTCATATCTATATTATTTAATTGTTTAACGATTCTAACATACATTTCAAGCAAACATCTATACTTAAAACGTACAGCTCATACCCGCATAATAATTCCGTAAAGGTGCTGCATTATAGTAGCGACCTCCGAAAGCATTCAGATCGTTACCAAGGCTATATTGCTGGTTCAGCAAATTGTCTGCTCCCGTAAATATATTTAGCAGGATTTTTTTAAGAGGTATATCTATCCCCAGCTTTGACTGCAGCAGATGATATTCATCCGCATAAGCTGTATTTGAATCATTCAAAGGAATTCTTCCGGTATAGTTATATTGCACATACCAGTAAACACCTTTCGCGAAGCGCATAAACAAACTGCTTACCACAACAGTGCGCGGCACGCCGGTTAAGCGATTACCGGAAAAACTTGTTTGTCCCATGCTGTAATCTGTAAATGAAAATACATACCAGGTCGTGCTGTTCTTACATTCGATTGCCCTCAACAGACCGTGATTCCTGGATGGAAGCAACTGGTAGCTCAGCTGCGTTTCGAGCCCTCGCTGGCTGGTACCGCCGGCATTTACAAAATACTGATTGTTGTTTACATCGGTACGACTAACAATTGCCTGCTGCAGCGCATAATAAAAAACCGCTGCATCGGCACGCAGACGGTTGTTCTCAAAACGCAATCCGGTTTCGTAATTCCAGCCATATTCCGGCTGCAGGTCTGTATGTACAAGCTGATCGTTTGGTCGTACCTCGGCAATGGTTGGCGGAGAATAACCTTTACTTACCGAAGCCCGCCATAACAGTTGTTTACGCAGCCTATACGAAACAGCAATCCGCGGCATTAACTGATAAGCAAATGTCTGCTCGGTCCAGTTTTGCTCCAACGACGGAGAACGATATCTATATTTATATTGATTCAGACTCAATCCTGCTTCAACTACAATACGGCTGAAGATAGTCGCCGAGAATTGTGTGAACATGAAATACTGTCGCGCATGCAAATCTGTAGCCACAAGCAAGGTGTCTTTTGTTCCCGCATCATTCCTGTAGTTCGAAATAGCAGATATTGTTTTCTGCCATTCTATTCCCGCATTCCAGTTCCATAAAAAACGGTGATTAGTATTTACTGAAGCTTCCAGGTAGGTACGTGTACCGTAGGTAGATTCCTTCCTGATTTCATAATTCGTAATCGCTGGATTTTCCAGATCAGTCTTTGTAGCAAACACGGTGATCACATGACGGAAATATTTTCCTAAACGGGCTTCATGGCCCAAGCCTCCATAAAAAGTACGATTTGTAATTTGTGCCTGCTGCTGTTCTGCACCAGGCATGGGCCCGCTCACCGGACGCGCAGCTGCCGGATTTGACTGATACTCTTTCAGTGTTAACCCGCCGGGTGTTTGATAATTCAGGTCTGAATAAAAAGCAAGCGCTTTAATACGTTTGTTTTTATGATAGTCAGCATAGTATGAAGCCTGGTAAAACTGCCGTTTCATGGCACTCTGTGCTCTATATCCATCTGAGCGCTGGTATGCCTGGTTGATGGTCAAATACTGCTTCTTCCATTTTTGCTGCAGATGAATATTCTGATGAAACAATCCGTAAGACCCTCCTGTAGCAGACACCTTCAATTGACTGGTATCATGCTGCTCATAGGAGCGCAAGCGCGCTACTCCACCGGTGTTTGCACCATACAAACTACCGTAAGGACCTTTCCAGATTTCCATGCTACTGATCGCAGCAGCATCCAGGGAGTTTAAATAAGTATTACCACCGGCATCTGTCAAAAGAAAATCATCGAAATATATTTTCACATTGCGTACCCCAAAAGGACTGCGTAGTAAACTTCCGCGTATGGATAAGCGATAACTTCCGGGAGAACGCTCTTCCATGCGCACCCCTGGTAATGTATTCAAGCCGGGAAGCAGTGTAAACGATGGCTGATGCTCTGTTGGTTTTATTGAATCCACCGATGCCGGCGATTGTTTTAAACTGAGGCTGTGAAACACAATCATACTGTCTTCATAAAAAAGTGTCGTATCGATCTGCGCAAGCACCGTTGATCTGCAAGAAAAAAACAGAACAATAAAAAATAGAATACGGAAAATCGGTTTCTGCATATTTCAAAAATAAGAAATCTTATGGTATGAAATTCAAGGATTAAAACAATTATTATCTAATCAGAATGTTAGTCCGACATGTTTAGGTTTTATTTCCCAAAAAATTACTATCTTCAATACTAAAACACTCCACATAAATCGTATGCGTGCCTCATCCCTGTTCAAAGTATTCGTCTTAACTCTTTTCATAAGTCTTCAACAAAGCCAGGCGCAAACATTAACACCTGACTCTAAAAAAAGCATTATTGTTCAGAAGGGTTTTAACGTAGTGACCGTTGTACCTTCCCTTGGTCGTGCCCGCCACATTGCTGTAGATAAGCAGGGCACTGTTTATGTCAGAATGAATGAACTGAATATTGATGGCAAAGGCATTGTATTGGTAAAAGACACAACCGGAGACGGCAAGGCAGATGTGATAAAATCTTATGGTGATTTCACTGGTACAGGAATAGCACTTTACAAAAACTATGTGTATGCATCCTCAGATTCTGTTGTATTCAGATATGCACTTACTGCAAACGGAATTGATGAAAATAAATTAGATACCATCGTCAATGGACTTCCTTTTAATCCGCAGCATGGTTCAAAAAATATTGTGATTGATGAAAACGGAAAGTTGTATGTGAATATCGGAGCACCGTCCAACGCTTGTCAGGAAGCTGACCGTACGAAAGGTTCAAAAGGCATGGATCCTTGTCCGCTGTTGGAAAACTACGGTGGCATCTGGCAGTTTGATGCCAACAAATTAAATCAGCAACAATCTGATGGTATTCGATATGCCTCCGGCCTGCGTAATTGTGTAGCGATGGACTGGGATGTAACAAGCAAACACTTATATGCCTTGCCCCATGGGCGCGACCAGCTGAACACCTTGTATCCGCAGTTTTATACCAATGAACAAAATGCAGAACTTCCTTCTGAAGAATTATTTCTTATAAACAAAGGTGGATCGTATGGCTGGCCGTACTGCTACTTCGATCACCTGCAAAACAAAAAATTATTATCACCTGAATATGGCGGGAATGGCCAGATAACCGGCAGATGTGATACCACGCAAAAACCGATCATGGCATTCCCCGGTCACTGGGCTCCGAATGATTTACTTTTCTACCATGGCAACATGTTTCCTGAAAGATATAAGAATGGCGTATTCATTGCTTTCCACGGATCTTGGAATCGTGCACCATTAAAGCAAGGCGGCTACTTTGTTGCCTTTGTACCCATGAAAGATGGTAAACCTACTGGTACCTGGGAAGTTTTTGCAGAAGGATTTGCAGGCGGTAAAGAAATCGCAAGTCCGAATGACGCGAAACACAGGCCTATGGGTTTGGCAGAAGGACCAGATGGATCGCTCTATATTTCAGATTCTGTTGCAGGAACCATTTACCGGATATATTATACAAAATAAATTATGAAGAAATTAATTGCGTTGCTTCTTCTTTTTGTGGTTTGTGTTATCTGCTTGCAAAGTCTGAATGCTGAAACCACAGTTTCAAAAAAGAACACCGGTGTACATCCCGGCAAAGCAATCTACGATACCTATTGTTTAACCTGCCACCAGGCTGATGGCTTTGGTGTGCCAGGCCTTAACCCTCCTATCGTAAAAACAGAGTGGGTACTGGGTGATAAAACACGATTGATCAATGTGTTGTTGAAAGGCCTGAACACGCCATTAAATATAAACGGACAAACCTACCGGAACCCAATGCCTTCACACGCATTCTTAACCGATCAGGAAATTGCCCATGTGCTAACATATGTGCGATCAAACTTTGGCAACAAAGCTTCTGCTGTAACTGTCGCAGAAGTTCAACTTGCGAGAGGGGCTAAATAAAAATCCTAACCTGATCACGACTATTTCATCTTCTCTATCACGCCAATCATAACACCAAAATTACCGTCTGTCTGAATCCAGCGTTTTTCGGGTAGATACGTGCGTGATACAAAACCGTCAAGATACAAGGCGTTTGTACAGCCTGCCTTTTGAAAATAAACTGCGAAGTCATAAAAATTTATTTCTCTGGTTGACATCACAAAAAGCGCTTTACCATTGGGAAGAATGCCTACTCCATTCCTGAAGTTCAGGTTGGTTGAGCCTTTTACAAATGATGGGTGAATCTGTCCGTCGATCAGCAGCATTGGCCCTGACTGCGTTGCAAACGAAACATTACCTGTATTGGTAAAATTTTCTGTTTTACAAACAAGTGCCTTGCGATCTGTCGTGATATAAAAGATACCATTCGGTTTTAAATAAAAATTTCCGTGACCAGTAGCATTATTAATAGCAACAAGCGTTTTCTTATTTTGGATAAAAAGTCCCAGCGGTGAATTGTCTTCTTTATACATACCTGCATTCATGGCAAATACAAGTGTGGAGTCTTTACTCTCAACAAACCTTTTCAGGTTTTGAATGCTTTTCAAAATTTCACCCTGATCATTTTTCCAATACAACTTTAAATCCTGTTTGGCAGGATCAACCGTATACGATATAAACTCCTGTTCCTGATTTTTGTGCATGGTGAATGCTGCCAGGAATGCAGTCAGAAGTATGGTTGCCGTGAGTAGAAAGTGTATTCGTTTCATAGGATTGTTCTTTAATGGTACATTATGAAAACGACTAGGGTTATGTGTTTAACGAAACAAAAACGAATCAGGTTTTGAGTTATTGTTGATATAAAACAAAAGGAGAAGTCATTTAGCAAAACTTCTCCTTAAATACATTCTTTTGAAAAATAATCAATATGAAGAAACTGATTTATTCTTCAACGTTGGCAACAATTCATCCAATGCATCCATGGTCATGGTGATGCCTTCTTTAAAGCCCATCTCAATGGTATCTTCCAGTTGTTTTGTGTTCGCGTACGAAATATAGAACTCAACAAGCGTATGTTCTCCATGCCCGGTAAATAGTACATCCCATTTCGATTGAGGCATGTCTTTATTGATATTTCCTTCTGAATCGGTAAAGGCATCATCTCCTGCAAATCGCTTCGGTGGCTGTACTTCGATATAGCTGGTACGCGACCAATGCTCTTCGCCATTCGGCCCAACCATTGCATACAGCCAATGTCCGCCGATTTTCAAATCCATAGATTTTGTTTTCGCTTGCCAGGGCTTTGGCGCCCACCACTGATCAAGGATTTCTCTTTTTGTAAATGCATCCCACACCAATTGCTGGCTGGCCGCAAATTCCCGTTTAATTGTAATGACATTATTTTTCTTATCTACAGAAAAATCATAGTTCAGGTTATGGTTATTTTTCATAGTGGTATGAGTTTAAGTGTGACAACAATAATTATTAAAATATTGCTTAAAATCCATTACACAATTCAATCAATGCTTTTAATAATTATAAGCATGCCACTATTATTTTTTTCCATGTATTAAAAAAGATTCCTCCAAAATTAAATCTTAATCGGCATTGTTTCATAACGACGTACTTTTTTAGTATATTAATATATATACCAATTTTTCACCCTATGAAAACAATATATGATTTTATACAGCCTACAGTTCCTTACACTACACAGGCGGGCTACCTTGAATTCAAGTTTGAAGAAAGTGATGCCATTAAATCGAATGCCTATTATTTCAATCATCCGGAGTGGGCAAAAGAATATTTAGATTATTGCCATCGAGATGTTTGTTTCAGAGATCGCTGGCAACAAGCCTCTGGCACGTGGACAGATAAAATTGTAGTAGATATCGGTTGCGGACCAGGAAATATCCACGCCACGCTGCAAGGGAAACCGGAAATGCTTATTGGAGTTGATGTTGCACCTACATCACTTAAATTGGCTGCCGAACAAGGCTACATTCCTGTACTGGCTGATGCGCATGAGCTCCCTTTTATATCTGAGTTCGCAGATGTGGTAGTATTAAACGCCGCATTGCATCACTGTGAAAATATGGAATCTGTCTTAAAAGAAGCTGCGCGATTGGTTAAGCCAGGAGGCGTTTTAATAACTGATCATGATCCCCAATACAGCGCATGGAACTATAAAGGGCTGGCAAAATTATTATGGAACCTTAGATTGTATATTTATAAATGGATCGGTCATAGTTTTCATAAGGAACAGGCACAGCAGGAATGGGCTCTTAAAAGTGAGATCCATCATAAACCCGGTGACGGCGTAACCACTAATTTATTTTTTGATGCTTTACATATCCGCGGATTTGATGTGGCTGTATTTCCACACAACCATACAGAAGGCAAATCTATCTTTAACGGAAAAATGGGGAGAGCTTCTTTGCAATACATCATTGGCAACATGCTTTCAGGTCGAAATCCATTGGCTGCTGAAAGCGCGTTAACATTAATGTGTGTGGCGAAGAAAAGAATCCGACTTTCACCGAATTAGAATAAAATTAATATGAAATAAATATTTAGATTAACCCTGACAAATAATATTTCAATACGGTTTTAACATTCATATAAAGCAGCGTATTCTTATTATTACAGCACGACCCCAGCGGGTCGATATGCATAGCAAATAAAAGAAACCGCTATTGTGAGTACTTTATTTGAACATGCACTTCATAAGCATACCTACTTGGAAACAATTGTATTGTTTCTTAAAAAATCATAGTATTTATAAGGGCAAACCCCAAATACTTATTCTGAAACGCCGGCCCGCACCCATTTAAAAAACAGCTCTTCCAAATAAAAAAGCACAGGCGCTGCAAGAGATGTACTAAAAGGTAAAAACCATTGCATGTTGAACATCCAGTCATGAATACACGCAGATAATGCCGGAACCGACATGACCAAGGGTGTAAGTATCCAATTATTCAATACAACACCAATAACAAAGGTTATAAATAACAGCACAGGAATGATAATTAGTTTAAACATTGGCCGATGATGCATACGCAACCAGCAGATCAAACCTGAATATAAGACTGCAGTAAAAAAATAAAAGTAAGACACTACTGCATGCAGATCAGTACTCATTGGTATGCCACCTTTATAAGGCGACAATACTCTTGTAAGCACAAAGCTAATGATAAAGCAAAAAACAATGCTGTAACCAAATAGCTTCAATGTATCAACTCCGTCGAATAGATTGAATTTATTTTTCATTGTGCATACAAAAAGATAATACTGTTTATTTATGCGTTCTTAAAGAAACGAATCACTTCCCTTGCCTGGTTCAGGAATTGTGCATCTTCAGATAGCTTTGAAATTTCCTGCTGTGTTTTGGTAGAAAGATCTGCATGCGCTTTATCATTTGAAACGATCAGTTGTTCCAAATCTGTCTCTACTTTTTTACTATGCGCAGAAATCTTTTTCAGTTCACGTGATACACCCGAAGCCCAGGATTCTTCTTCTTCCAGATTCAATAATGCTACAAGTGCGTCGATACGTTCAGTCTGTTTTGTTATTGCTGCACGTAATTCATATACATCTTCTCTTGGATACAAAATTTTATGTTGCATGGCTTGCAAACGACCAATGATGTAATCATACAAGCGGTAAGCAGGACGAACGAATGTAAGTGCAACAGCTATGATCGCAGCAAAGTAACCGATGGAGCTGATACCAAAATACGCCAGCAAATATAGACCTGCTGCAGAAACAAGATGCAGCACAATAGCAATACGAAGAAACAAGCTGGATTTCTTTGTGGCATAACGTATATCATCCTGGTCAATAGTAATTCCTTTCTTTGCAGAGATTTCTGCATCATCCAGCAAATCCTTCGCAGTAAAATACATGTTCCATGGCAAGGTGGTGATTCCTGTAAGCCACCAGAAGGCTACAATCCCTACGATCCAGTCGATCATCGTTCCCGCAGGAATATGGAGGATATTTAAAACAATATACACACCAATCAATATAACACTGATGGCGATTAAATAAGCAATGGAACCGGATGATCTGTATGACATGGTTTGTTAATTATGAGTTATGAATTATAAATTATGAATTATATAAACTTCGGTGCATGAATTATTTACTCCCTTTTTCCTGGCATTCTCTTAATTGTTGTTCATATATTTCTTTTTGTTGCATTAGCAAAACTAGTTGCTCATGAGCATCTTTCTCAGATTTTTCTGCTAACTCCATTTGTCTATCCCCTTCCACCATTTTCAATATGGCAAATACGACAAGAAAAACAATCACTAAAAATTGAATGGCAATAATGGAAATAACAATGGTTTTCTTTTTCATATATATACATTTCAAGGTACAGGTATTTTTATTTTAATATCGAAAACCATACCCGTTTGGTATTTGTTTTTTGTTATTTGAAATTTAGCCTTAAGCGTTAGGCATTAAGCCTTCATCCTCTTCAAAAACCACCTGCTTCGACTTTCTTAAAAAACGTACCAGCAATACGATCGAAGCAAATACAAGTCCAACGGTTAAACCCACCCAGATCCCATATACTTCCCAGCCCAATACAAATGCCAGAAACCAACCTAAGGGCAGGCCCAGCACCCAATAAGCCATAAAGGCAACACTGGAAGGAATCACTACATCGCCCATGCCGCGCAGCGAGCCCATGCTTACTACCTGCACTCCATCCGACAATTGAAAGAAGGCAACCATCCACAACAGCAAACCTGCAATATGAATTACTTCTGCATCGCTGGTATAAAACGATGGCAAGACCTTATGCAGTAAAGCAAACATTAAGGCTGTTGTACTCATGAATGCAACCGCTAAAACCACTGCCGTTCGGCCTGCAAGCTGCAGCTCCCGTTTTTCTCTTCGGCCATATTCAAACCCTACACGTACCGTTGCAGCAGCTGCTACACCGGTAGCAATCATGTATGTAACCGAAGCCAGGTTCAATGCGATCTGGTGCGCAGAAAGCTGAGCCGTACCAAAGGTGCCTACAAAAATAGCGGCCAGACTGAAGGCACTTGCTTCAAACGACATCTGTAACCCTACAGGATAGCTTTTCTTAAATACTTCAATAAGGTATGTCCATTCGATTTTTATTTGCTTATAGATACTGCGGTAATGCGCATAGTCTTTCGTGAACAGAAAATAAAAGAGCATGGTAACTGCCATGAACAAACGTGCAATAAGCGTTGCATAAGCAATACCGTTCAGACCCAGTTCCGGCAAACCGTACCAGCCATACACCAGCAATACAATCAATATAATATTTACTACGTTCCCCAGAATACTGACAACCATAGCCTGTTTGGTATTTCCTAAACCTTCAATGAATTGTTTGAAGACCTGAAATACAATCACCGGCACCAGCGATAATGCAATGATGGCAAAAAACTCAATGGCAGGCTTTACAATATGCGCCGGTTGATTCAAGTAGGGAATTGCATAAATACAGGCGCAGAGGAATGCCGTTAAGAATAAACCAATCACAATATTTAACACCAGCGCATGCTTCAGGATGCGCGCAATCTTAACATCATCGTTCTCGCCATGCGCCTGTGAGATCAGTGGCGTAAAGCCATAACTGAAACCGATATACAACATGAACAACGGATAAAAAACACTCAGCGCAACGGTTGCTGCAGCAAGCGCATCTTTATCAATCTGTCCGGCCATCAGCGTGTCAACAACGCCTACAGAGATATGTCCCAGCTGGCTCAATGCCACCGGACCAGCCAAAACCAATGTTTCTTGAATGTGTTTTTTATTCAGCACGAACGTACAATACTTAATCTTTTAACAAGTCGTTCATGAACAGCAGGGAAAGTGAGATTCCTGCAAAGGCAACAGAAAGCAGTACATATTCAACGCCGGAAAGATCTACGGTTACCGACATTACCTGAATAGCGATCAACGTTCCGGTAAAGATCAGTGAGAAAGAATTCAGCATGCCGCTGCCGCTTTTCTTTTTACCTTCCGCGTAAAACGCCCAGATCAGGTACAGGGATGTAAGCGAATACAGCACCAGCAGTGTTCTATAGATATAATAATTTCCCAAATCGAACATCTGAATAATGATCGAGACAATGATCAGGCCAACGATGGCAATATTGATTTCCTTTTTCACGGTTATTGATTGACTACGGTTGTTATAAAGGTACTAAGTTCTTCGGCCATTTTCGTATGTGTGGCTAAAGAAGGATGATAATCTTCTCCATATGGGGCTGTCTGCGATGCAAAGGAGAACCGGTAAATATTCCTATTACCCTTTGCCTCAAAATGCTGCTGTACTTTTTTTACACACTCCTGCAATCTGCTCCAGCACATTTTACCGGCCGGCCACGCATCATTCAGCATCGTACTGTTCACACAGATAATTTTTGCTTCCGGATACAAGCCGATCAGTTTGTCAACAAACTGAATATATGTCTGCACAAAAACAGTATCGTTCAGAGGTTTGTTCTGTGACTCGCCGTAATAATCATTCGTACCTAAATTAATCACAATAATTTCAGGTGATTGCGAGTCATGATTCCATAAGGCGCTGCTCTTGCTCTGTAAATGAATACGATCGTATATTTTGGGCAGGGTCTCATTGGTATCACCATCAAAGTTGCGATACATACCTTTGCCTGAAAAGGACACCAATGTAGGCTCAGCATCGATCAATCTCGCTGTTTGCATGGCATACGATTGATATGCATTTTCATTGGCCGCATGAAAACCCGTCAATGGATTACCCGCCGGCGGTGGCTGAATAGAAACCATATTGCCGTAACCACAAGTAATGGAATTTCCGATGAATTGAATATCACCCTGATAACTGGTAATAAAGTCCTGTACAACATAAGGCTGATGTAATTGTAAACCATAAATACGCACCTCGCCTACGAATGCTTCTGTAGCTTTTATCAGTTTAATAAACTGATTTTTTTGTACAGTTATCTTATACATATGCTTACCCGGTTTTAATTGAATCTTGCCATGCAACGCATAATCCAATTCCATAACAAACCAGTTGCATTGCAGGGAATCTTTTGACGTATCTTCAATCCAGATATAAAATTCATTTTCAGGAGCCACAAATCCGAATGCCGTTGCAGGGTTTGAAAAGCTTATACATTCTTTCTGCTTTTCATAACGCCCGGTAGTACGGGTCAGCACTTTTTCTATAGGTACGAAATATGGCGGCTTGGCTTCATTACCAGCCATGCAACTTGTAAGCGAAACGAGCAAGCAAAATAACACACTAAATTTTTCAATCATATTTCCTGATTTTTCAGGCTGCAAATTCCAATAAATTCTGTTTAAAACAAAGGCAACTACACCCTGACGTGTAACTGGCATTCCCCTTGCAAAACTATAGGTTGTCCCACCTTTCTCCCACCTCTGTTCCACCTCTGTTTCATCTAAAAGGCATAGCAATCCCATAGAGACAGGCAGGAGAAAGCATGGAAATAGGTAATAGCCTGCATAGAAACAGCTATCAATTCTGCTTGAAATATATTATTCGGGATTTGTTATTTGGTATTTTGTGAAGCTTTCCTCCGTTCCAACTCCTTTTCAATAAAAGAAAGTTCACGCGTTGTTTCTCCGGTGATGGATTTATTTTCTTCTGCTCTTCTGAATAAATAGGGCATGACTTCATTCAGCGGGCCGTAAGGCAGATATTTCGAAACTTTATAACCGCCATGCGCCAGGTTATAACTTAGAAAATCGCCCATGCCGTAAAGCTGGGCAAAACCTGAGATCTGCTGGTCTTTCGGGTCCATTTCACGTACAGCTTTTTCAATGCTGAGCTGGTTGTGTGTAGCAATACAGGTTGGAATATCTTCGTGCAGACAAAAAGACACCGCTTCATTATACAATGTATCTGTCTGCTCTTTAGTGTCATTGATCGGAGAAGGATAATTGAGACTACCAGCCCGCGCACGTTCTTTCTCCATGTAGGCGCCACGCACCAATTTAAAACCGATCTTATAACCATCCCGCTGAGCATCCGCATACATGGCTTTCAGGCGTTCAAATCCATCCTTACGATAGAGCTGTATGGTTAAAAATAACACCGGCGTTTTTGTATTAAAACGCTTCATAAACTCGGTGCAGATGTTATCAATAGCTGTCTGAATCCAGGTTTCTTCCGCATCAACCATCAACCGTACCTGGTGCGTTTCAGCTTCAAAGCACAGTCGTGTAAGCCGCTCTTTCACCCGTTCAAATTCCTTTATTTCCGATACAGAAAGCTCATCTCCGCGCTGTATTTTTTCAAGCAGGGCAAAACGGGCAATTCCGGTCATTTTGAAGACTGAAAAGGATACCATGGGCAAGCCGGCTGCCAATTCAATGCCTTTAACTAACTCTTTGACTGTCTGATCAAAAGAAGCCTCATCTTCTTTCCCTTCCACACAATAATCTGGAATTGAAAATATGCCTGACGCATAGAGCTTATCCATGGTTGTGCCACATTCCCAATAGGTTTCTCCTCCGCAGAACTGATTAAAGAGCGTCTTCCGCACAATATTTTTAATGGGAAAATGGTACTTTAATGCGAATTTTAAGAAAGAAACACTTATATTTGTCATCTTGCTCCATGCCATTGTCCGGAAAAGGAACCTCATGTGTTTCAACTCCTTCGTTGACTTGGAAGCAAAAGCGGTAGCAGTATCGCTGAAATTTATAGAGTGTAAGGTTTTCATCGTATTCATATAGAACGGAAACTAACCTGTTTTTGTTGAGGAGATGATAAAAGCGTAGAATATGAAAGTAGAATTAAACGTAACCCCGATTGAATCCTGGGCAAAAACGAACCACAAGCCTTTGATTATTGCTGGCCCTTGTAGCGCCGAAACACCTGAGCAATTGATGTCAACAGCTAAGCAATTAAAAGACTTAGGTAAAGTTGACGTTTTACGTGCCGGTATCTGGAAACCAAGAACCAGACCGAATGCTTTTGAAGGAGCAGGTGAAGAAGGCTTAAAATGGTTAGCTGAAGTAAAAAAAGAATTAGGCATTCAGATCGGTACTGAAGTTGCTAATCCGGAACACATTGAACTTGCCTTGAAATATGGTGTTGATGTTCTTTGGGTTGGAGCGCGTACAACTGTGAGCCCGTTTGCTATTCAGGAAATGGCAGATGCTATGGCTGGTGTCAAAGACAAAGCCGTATTGATCAAAAACCCTACGCACCCTGAGCTTGGCTTATGGATCGGTGCATTTGAGCGTTTCTATCGCGCTGGTGTTCGTGACTTAGCAGCTATCCACCGTGGTTTCTCAACGATCGATAAATCAAAATTCCGTAACGTTCCAACCTGGTCTATTCCGATCGAATTAAAACGTATCGCTCCACAAATTCCGATCATCTGTGACCCTAGCCACATTGGCGGTAAGAGAGATCTTATATTTGAAATCTCTCAGAAAGCTATGGATCTTGGCTTTGATGGTTTGATGATTGAAACACACATCGATCCGGATAAAGCATGGTCTGATGCAGATCAGCAGGTAACTCCAGAGCGTTTAGGTGAAATCTTAACTGACCTTAAAGTTCGTACAGAATCTACTTCAAATGTAGACTTCAACGATCATTTAGAAGAGTTACGTGAGAAAATTGACAACATCGACCGTGAATTAGTGGAAACACTTGCTACACGTATGGCTGTTGTTGAAAAAATCGGTGAATACAAAAGAGATAACAACGTTACTACCCTACAGGTAAAACGTTGGGATGATATTATGAAAAACCGTTCTGAGTTAGCGAAGAAATTAGGTATCAATGAAGAATTCGTTGTTGATGTATTCAAACTGGTACACGAAGAGTCTATCCGCAGACAGACAGAAATTATGAAAGCGGTTGAATCAAAAGCATAAGCAGATTCAATAATACATTCACAATCATATAGTACCCAAACCCTCAGCGATCCGTTGGGGGTTTGGATTTTAAAGCGAATGCTGAAATATGGCTTCTGAAATACTTTTCACACAACAAACAAAACAAACACTGCAGCCTTTTCTGGGAAAGTACTCAACCGTTTGTGTGTTGGTTGATGAAAACACCAAAAAGAATTGCCTGCCTTTACTTTCCGGATTGTTCAAAGAAGAACACATCATTGAAATAAAAAGCGGCGAAGAAGAAAAAACACTTACTACCTGTGAGAAGATCTGGTCTCGTATGACCGAACTTTCACTTGATCGCAAAGCCTTGCTGGTAAACCTTGGCGGCGGCGTAATCGGTGACATGGGCGGCTTCTGTGCTTCCACTTATAAAAGGGGTATAGACTTCATACAGATCCCTACCACACTCCTGTCGCAGGTAGATGCCAGCGTGGGCGGCAAGCTGGGAATCGACTTCACATTAAACGGCAACACTTTTAAAAACCACATCGGTGTATTTAATGTACCGGTTGCTGTAATCATTGATTCTACCTTCTTACAAACATTAGATCCTAAAGAATTGCGATCTGGCTATGCGGAGATTATCAAGCATTGCCTGATCGCAGACAAAAACAAATGGAATGAAATTAAAACCAATACTGATCTGTCAAAATTCGACTGGATGGCATTGGCAAAACATTCGGTAGCGATCAAGGAAAAAATTACAATCGAAGACCCGTTAGAAAAAGGCCTGCGCAAAATATTAAACTTCGGTCATACCGTTGGTCATGCCATTGAAAGCCACTTCCTGTTCATCCCCGGTAAACGACTGCTGCACGGCGAAGCCATTGCTGCGGGTATGATCTGCGAATCCTGGCTGGCGGTACAGAAAGGATTTATTACCATATCAGAACATAAAGAGATAGAGAATTATATTCTCTCTGTATATGGCAAAACAACGATCAGCGCTGCGGAGATTGGTGTCATTGTTCCGCTAACTATACAAGACAAGAAAAACGAAAGCGGTGCCATACAATTTTCTTTATTGGAAAAAGTCGGCACAGCAAATTTCAATATCACATTAACAAAAGAAGAAATTACAGCTTCTATCCAATACTATGCAAGCCTCTGATACAACTGCACAAGCATTCCACATCACACACGCATCGGGTGTTGTAAACCATACCATCACACCTCCTGCTTCTAAGAGCGAGAGTAACCGTGTATTGGTGATTGATGCACTTACAGGAAGAAAATCTCAACTGGATAATTTATCCAACGCTCGTGATACACAAACCATGATTCGTTTGCTGGATTCAGACAGCAATCCGGTTTGGGATGTTTTAGATGCTGGCACAACCATGCGTTTCTTAACTGCATTCAGCGCCTTCAACGGCAAACCGCGTGAAATGACAGGTACGCCGCGTATGAAAGAGCGCCCGATTAAATTATTGGTTGACGCGCTACGTGAACTGGGTGCAGTGATTGAGTACAAAGAAAAAGAAGGCTACCCCCCGATCTTAATTCATCCATTCAAACCGGAACTGGCAAAAACGGATTACATCAAAATCAAAGGTGATGTGAGTTCACAATACATCACAGCGTTGCTGATGATTGCACCGGTGCTGCCAAAAGGTTTAACAATTGAATTGTTAGGACACGTAGGCTCCAAGCCATACATTGAAATGACCTTACGTTTGATGGAACGCTTCGGTGTAGCATCTGAATGGAAAGACAACATCATTAAAATTGCACACCAGACATATAAGCCTGCACAATACACAGTTGAATCCGATTGGTCTGGATCCAGCTACTGGTTCAGCATTGCAGCGCTTGCAAAAGAAGCGAATATTGAATTGAAGGGTTATGTTAAAAACTCTCTGCAAGGTGATCACGTGATTGTTGACATCATGGATCAGCTTGGTGTAAAAACAGAATTCACTGCAGATGGTTTAAAATTAACCAAGCAACCGGTTAAAGGAAACCTTGTTTGGGATTTTACAGACTGTCCGGACTTAGCACAAACAGTAGCTGTAATCCTTGCAGCTAAAGGCGTTGAAGGAACGCTTTCCGGTTTACAAAGTTTACGCATCAAAGAAACAGATCGCATTGCTGCGATCCAGAATGAACTGCGCAAGTTCGGTGCAGATATGATTGAGATTGAAAAAGATATTACTTATAAAGTTGTTCCGGGATCTTTTAAAGTAGACGGACAATCCGTACACACCTACGAAGACCACCGCATGGCCATGGCTTTCGCGCCGTTGGCGTTATTAGGAAAAGTAACGATCGAAGAGCCATCTGTGGTAAATAAATCGTATCCACTGTATTGGGAAGATCTGAAGAAGGTTGGGTTTGTGTTTTAAGGCTTATGCTTGCTGTATAACATAGAGCTGTGGTTGTATGCTAGCCCCCATTCCTTTATCTGAATGAGCAAATAATTCCCGGGCATCATTAACCACTTGTACAAAATAAGAAATGCTTCATGCAAAAATGTGTGAAGCATTTCTTATTTATAATATAATATTTAGTACGTTAAAAAAACCTTCCTATTTAATATTCTTCAATCATAAAAACATTACCTCGATATCCTTTAAT
>JAGKWN010000199.1 GCA_021151805.1 Cytophagaceae bacterium
AGCTTAAGTAATGCGTTTTAAAAATTTATAATTCATAACTCATAATTTATAATTACAAAACATATGTTACATAAAACATTCTTACTTGCCGGAAGTATATTTGCTGGCTTAGGCGTTGCCATAGGTGCATTTGGTGCGCACAAACTAAAAGATTTCCTTCTTCAGACAGGTCGCACAGATACGTTTGAAAAAGCGGTGATGTACCAGTTCTATCACAGCTTTGCATTATTGATTGTAGGATTATTAATTCTACAATCACAATTCAACACAAGATACCTGAACTATGCCGGTTATAGTTTCATTGCAGGTATCCTGATATTCTCCGGCTCGTTGTATATACTATGCTTAACAGAAACACCCAAATGGGGCGCTGTAACACCTATCGGCGGCGTATGCATGATTGCAGGCTGGGTATTGGTGTGTATGAGTTTTTTTAAGTGATAGTTACTAGTTTATAGGCACTAGATACCAGATTTGAAAACATACAGTGCCTAGCAAGACTTATTAAAATAAGAAACGGATAGACTAATATAGCCTATCCGTTTTTTTCTGTTGCCTAGTAACTAGAACCTAATACCTAACAACTCCTTACGGAATCACATTTACACGAATCCGTAGATACTCTGCAGGATCAGCATTTGGCGTTACCGCATTCGATAAAATCGTAAGCGTTTTATTTACTACACCCATCTTCCCTGCAGAATTGAATTCTACTGTAATAGAACCGCTGGCTCCTGGCGCTACAACCTTTTCATATGAATTCGGAACAGTGCAGCCACAAGAGCTGACAATATTATCTATTTTCAATGTATCTGTTCCTGTGTTTTTGTATTTAAAAACATAGGTTACTTTTTCACCTTGTTTCACATCTCCAAAATCATGAGATTTTGTATCAAAAGTCATTACGGGACTTTTTACCAATGCCTGAGCAAAAACACTTGTTGCAAAAACAATTCCCAATAAGATCAATAAGATTTTTTTCATATCAATAATTCTATATTCTATTTTAATACTATTTACAATAACCAGACCAAAATAGATGTTAGCTTTTAGGACCCAGTTGCTAGACCAAGAAAGTAACATCAGTACTTAATTGGCAATTCAACCTAAAAGTAACCATAAGAGCCCAAGTTTGTATTATGCTATAACTATTCTAATGTCTAGTACCTAGCAACTGACAACTAACTTTCAAAAAACCTTGGATGGAAGTTCACCAGAAAAACCTGGCTTTTTCCCCGGGTAATTGCCGTATATAACCAACGAAGAAATTCTATATCTATTTTATCATCCGTGAGGTATCCCTGTTCAATGAACACCGTGTGCCATTGTCCGCCTTGTGCTTTATGACAGGTAAGCGCATACGCAAATTTTACCTGCAAGGCATTTAGAAACGGATCTTTCCTGATTGCTTCCAAACGCTCCTGTTTGGTAGCAATATCTTCGTATTCTTTTTCTATTTCTTTGTATAGTTCCTGCATCTTCTCCTTTTCTAAATTGGGGGTAGATGAGTAAAGTGTATCCAGCATGATCTTCAACTGAAAATTTCCAAACTCTGGAAAGTCTCTGAAAACGGCCTCTATATCTGCAAAGCGAAAGCCATACTGATCCTGGTAGCGCAGCACTTTCCGAATCTCCAGAAAGTCACCGTTGGCAATAAAACCTGAAGAGATATTTGGTGGAAGAATGGAATAGTTATTTCGCACGGCCATCAGCAGGTCTCCTGCATCCAACTCATTTTCGGTAAAGAATATTGCCTGCCGTATATAACGGTTGTAACCGGTAGCAGATTTATTGCTTCTACACACAACAATGGTTTCTTCCCTGCCGAAGTTATCGTAGGCATAACGCAAGCCATCCTCTAACCTATCCGATGTCATTTTATAGAAATCTTTGAAGCCCGTTGTAAAATGAATTTCCGTTGCATTTTTACGAATATCATTTCTCAGTTTTGTGGCATTGTAAAGAATGCCTGAAGTCTGCGCCTGCCGTACAACATCCGTCAACTCTACTTCAAGCAGGTTAATGGAAAAG
This sequence comes from Cytophagaceae bacterium, assembly GCA_021151805.1. Lineage (GTDB taxonomy): Bacteria > Bacteroidota > Bacteroidia > Cytophagales > Cytophagaceae > Cytophaga. Next base: position 2,032 of record JAGKWN010000199.1, read on the forward strand.
TGAGATTCCAGATAGCGCTTGTCTAATGCCGGGCTGATTGTTTTACCTACCGGCGGCAGCTGCGCTGTATCGCCACATAAAATCAAACGGTTATTCTTCTGTTCAAATACATAGGAAATAAGATCTCCCAATAAACCATTACTGCCAAACTCTGAGTCATCACTCAGCATAGAGGCCTCATCAACAATGAAAATTGTATTGGCAAACATATTGCGTTTCCGTGAAAAAAAAATGCCTCCTGTTGTTGATGATGTTTCTTTGCGGTAAATATGCCGGTGAATGGTAGCAGCACCTTGACCCGAATAAGAAGACATTACTTTAGCCGCCCGCCCGGTAGGTGCCAGCAGTACCGTTTGAAACCTGTTTTTAGGAATAGCCCGTACCAATGCGCTTAACAACGTTGTTTTACCTGTACCCGCATAACCTCTCAGCAAAAGTGCAAAGTTGTTTGTACCTTTGCTCTCTACCAATTGTTCAATCAGATCAATTGCCTTAGACTGGCTGTTTGTAGGTGCTGCAGGTAATGCAGCGATCATGGAATGCGAAAGTGCCAAGGGCGTAACAGATTATTTAAATGGCGTGATTCATGGAAGATATTAAAAACGAAATCGTCTCAAACTTTGGTAACAAGTTACGCATTAGAGTTTGTGGAATTTGTATAGAGGAAAATAAAATTTTATTGATTCGCCACCACAGCATTGGTAAAAGCGGCGAGCTATGGACACCACCCGGTGGCGGTATGAACTATGGTGAATCTGCAGAAGATGCCTTGATTCGTGAATTCATTGAAGAAACAGGTCTTACTGTTTCCGTTGAAAATTTTTTATGTGTCAACGAGTACTTAACCCCACCCCTGCACGCGATCGAACTTTTTTTTATTGTCAAAAAAAGAGGCGGTTCCTTACAGACTGGTATTGACCCGGAGTTGCATGCCGACCGGCAAATAATTACAAAAATTGAATGGCTTTCTATGGAAGAGCTTCAAAAAATCCCCCGGGAATCGCTGCATAGCCTGTTATACTCCATTCAATCTATTGAAGATCTTTATGCGTTAAATGGCTTTCATCACTAATGCGGTTGAAAGCACGACTTTTACACACCTATCTTACCAACATACTTATCCACACTATTGTTATAATACAATAA
>JAGKWN010000200.1 GCA_021151805.1 Cytophagaceae bacterium
GCTTAACAAAATTTATTTTTTCCAGGTGAAATTAAGTGAATAGTGATATTTATCGGCTTTATAAACACCTTTATGATCCTCTGCATGCGGAATGGTAAAATAATTGGCCACAAGCACATCTTCGTCCCCTAAATACTTCTCTATAGCTGTATAGTCACGTTTATTAAACGCTGCCAACACTTCTTTATAATATATCCTCAAAACCGGATCAAGCTGCACCGATGTTTTATCCGAATCCAGTTCAAGTAGAAAATACAAATATTTACTATTCTCCTGCCCCATCCATTCAAGCTGTATTACTCTGCGATCCTTATCAAAGACAAATGCAGTATCATATACAAGCTCCCTTAAAGGAGTAGTATCATTTTCGATTTTATAAATCAACAGCAGCAATTCATCATTTTTTGTTGAACTCAGACTCATATCCTCGCTCAGATCCGTAGACGAAACTCTTAGCTGAACGTTTTGCAAAGCATTCGTCTGCGCTATGGCAACCATGTTGCTGCTCATAACAATCAGAAAAATTAGAATCTTTGCCCAGTATAACCTTTCGTATATCCTGCACCAATTCATAATTTATAATTCATCATTTATAATTTTTCATTAACAGTCCCGCAAGTCCCATCATCATGGCCATCCAGAAAACCGGATAACCCATCTTGATCGCATCAATTTCACCATCGCCGGTACCAAAACCCGGGCAGATCCAAATGCTCAGCATACTCAGCGGAAGTACAGCGAGACTAAAAAGCGTGAGATAAAGGATATGTATTTTCTTCGTCTTACGAATAAACTTTTGAGTAATGAACCAATACACCAAAGCCATTAGAGGAAAAAGCATAAAGCCCATAAATTCCAATATATAGTAATCAATCCTGGACCATATAGCCATTTGGTATGGTATTGTAGTAAATTCCTTTCCTGCTGTATAAAAGAAAATACTGACAAGATATAAAAGACAAAAAGCAATGATGATATTCTTTTTTGTGAGATCACTATATTGAATTAAAGAACTCATAAAAGCCGCTACAACAAACAAAGTAGACAGAAAAGGTGAATACAGCGGCCCTCTCAGCCAATTCAGGCCATGCCAGCCTTTGATAAATAAAACCTCTCCCAGCCACAGTGTTATAGCCGTTAAAGATAGAAGAAAAATAACAAGGAGCTGCTTTTTCGTATTTTCAGAAATCACCGCCTTAGAAGAAATATTTTCCATTTAGTCTTAAAAATTACTCTTAAGGCTAAATATAAAATATTTCCCAGACGTTTGGTTCGCCGCAGCGAATTATTAGTTGTTTTTTGGAGTTTGAACTTTTATCCTACAGTGCCGCAACAATCCGCTTCAACTGATGTACATGGCGCACTGTATGAACCGTCATAAACTGAATCCACTCTGTACGGGTAAGTGTCCCGGCATTCGGTAATTGAAAATCAAGGCATGTAGGTGAAAGATCTTCTTTTTTATTTATGAAGTCTTTAATGCCGTTGATCCGTTTTTCAAGTCCGCTTACTAAGATTGTCTTATCAAAATGACCGGTGCTCGGTACGATAAAATCAGGCGACTTCATTTTAATTTCGAAATTCAAAAAGACATTCTTTACAGGAACAATCTTCTCTTCCACCGGGCGTGTTGTGGCTTCGGTCTTACCATTCAGAACAGCGGCAATTCCATAGGATTTAAATAAATGATCACCCAGTTGTCCGGCTGTCCAGCTGGCTTCAAAAGGAACGGTGTTTAATTGTTCTTCCGATAATGGTTGCAGCAGATGCATAAGCTCATCTGTAGTCTCTGTAAATGCGGTTAAAAGTGCTTCGTGTGTCATGTTGCTGATGAATGTTTCTATAAAAATAAAGAATAGGCTTGATATACCTGCAGGTGAATACCGACAGAATGCGGGGATGTTTGAGACAAGATCAAACGTCGTGAATGAATAACTGCAGATATTTCAGGACAAGAGAAGTTTCAGCTTTCCTGCAGGCTCCTCCCAGTCTCCTCCCGGTCTCCGCCTAGGGAAAGACAGGGTCCTTCGGTGATTGCTCTTTTTTTGAAAGAAACCACTACAAACCAATACTGTTTTTGTATACATGTGTTAACACATTGCGATACTATGGCTTGTGGCACAGAGACCAGTCATGTTAAAAAACTTTCGGTCTGTGTGCCACAGACAGAAGTGAAGAAAAAATGTTGCGCTGCATATGTGGCAATTTTCAGATATTTTAGAGAACTTTGTGACCTGCAGGAAGTATTTTTTTAGTCAGATATGCAGGCTTTTTTCCTTTTAAATACGTAAGAATTCTATCCATTGAGGCGGAACATAGGCGGAAGATACCCGGAACATACACGGAACATAGGCGGAATATATCAGGAGGAGACTACAGTCTGACTACAAGGAGACTACAAGGAGACACGAAGGAAATATTCCTGATCTCTTAAAAACCACCTTTAATCTTATTCGTTTTATCAGTTGCATTGATGAATTGAAAACTGCCCTTGGTTTCATATATAAAGTAAATATGTCCCCATACTTGACCCCGATGATTTTTAATTAATTCCATCTTTTTCCGACCGAATTGATCATAACAGAATTCATACGTACAGTAATAATAACTCATCGCAAGGTCCTTTTCCAGAACTATATTACTTTTAACTATTTTGCCTATTAACATATTTTCTGAATTATAAACGTATGTTTCCCAAGCATTCACCGGTTCATAACAATTAATATGTATTTTAACAGAATCAAGTCGAGAGCCTGAATAAAAATATTGTTTCTCAATCGTATCAGACTTTTGTACTTGCCAGGATTTTTTTAACATCTTCTCTTCATCATACTCATAAGTAAACCATGATGATTCACCTTCATTATCTAAAACAAGTTCTTTCTGTTTAAGACCACCTTCCCAATAAATTGTCTGACAATTAGGTTGCAATGCAGAACATTTACCAATCAAGTTTCCATCAAGATCGTATTGATATATGTATTCCTGATAATCTAAAGAATCTAAACGAATAGAAGTTAAGCACTTTAAAAGATGTCCCGTTGAGTCATATAAATATTTAGTTCTATAATTCTTATCGGGAAGTTTGTATAAAGTACATATTTTTTGACAATAGCTGATTTCTTCAATTAATTTATTCTCTGCATTAT
>JAGKWN010000201.1 GCA_021151805.1 Cytophagaceae bacterium
GATGGAGCATATGTACTGATCATTAAAAAGGATAATTCTGTCATGAGAAAGAAAATAACCGTAATCAGATAAATTCCAATTTTAGTTTAATTCAGTTGTAAATCGTAAGGGATATTATTTTATCTCTTACGATTTTTTTTAATAGCAATTAATGTTATTCTGAATGCCTTTATTTTTTTTATAAATATTTCATTAATAACTGGTGACTTTTTAATACTTATCCCGTAGCCTGTTAGATTTATTATAAAACAGGTGATACATGCTTTTTCTATCAGTCGGGAAATGCTATTTAATTTTTACCGTGAATTACCTGTTTTTTATAAATATAATTCATAAAAAAACTAACTGAATAATGTTGCATACCATACCTGCTAAATGTAAAAAACATATGAGATTGGAAAAAACGATCAAAGTAATATGCTTTTGTTTTGCTTTTTTCATGTACATGCGATCATACGCACAAGATCCTAATTTTCATATTTATCTTGCTTTCGGTCAATCGAACATGGAAGGAAACGGAGTAATAGAAGCACAGGATCAAACGGGTGTAGATAATAGATTCCAGGTAATGGGTGCTGTCAATTGTACGGGAACCAAGTCCTACACGATGGGAAAATGGACAACAGCAACGCCGCCTATTGTAAGGTGTAATACAGGTTTGGGACCTTTGGATTATTTCGGCAGAACAATGGTTGCAAACATCCCGGCAAATATAAAGATAGGTGTTGTACCCGTTGCGATTGGCGGATGTGATATTGCCTTATTCGATAAAGTAAATTACGGGGCATATGTTGCAACTGCACCCTCCTGGATGGTAGGTACTATAAATCAATATGGCGGTAATCCCTATGCACGTTTAGTTGAAGTTGCTAAGCTGGCGCAGAAGGATGGTGTCATTAAAGGAATTTTATTTCACCAGGGAGAAACCAATAATGGTCAACAGGATTGGCCCAATAAGGTAAAAGCCATATATGACAATTTAATCAAGGACCTTGGGTTAGATCCTACGAAGACTCCATTTTTAGCAGGAGAATTGGTAACAACGGCAGAAGGCGGGGCATGTGGCGGTCATAATTCTATCATTGCAAAATTGCCGAATATAATTCCTAATTCATATGTGATTTCAGCGGCAGGCCTGCCACACAAAGGAGATAATCTACATTTTACACCAGCTTCTTATCGTACGCTTGGTCAGCGTTATGCACAAAAGATGTTGACATTGCCTGCTTATGCAACTACACAAACCATGGCTACCAATCCAATCATCAATGCAGACGTACCGGATATCGCAATGGTTCGTGTTGGAAATAATTACTACATGAGCAGTACAACCATGCATATGAATCCGGGTGTGCCCATTATGAAATCAACAGATCTGGTGAATTGGGAGATGGTGAATTATTGCTATTCTACATTAGCCAGTACGGATGGTTTAAATCTGGCCAATGGAAAGCAAGAGTATGGCCATGGTTCCTGGGCAAGTAGTATCCGTTATGAAAATGGGATGTATTATGTATCTACTTTTTCAAGCAGTACTGGTAAGACCTATATCTATAAAACAGCAAATATTGAAGGCGGTACATGGACCGTATCTATTCTGAATGCCGCGTATCATGATTGCAACCTTTTCTTTGATGATGACGGCCGTGTTTATTTAGTGTATGGACAAGGAGATATTAAAATAATTGAATTGACTGCAGATGCATCTGCAATTAAATCCGGTGGTACCAATAAAACACTGATTACAAATGCAGGTGCTGTTGCCGGTCCTATTGGCTTGAATGCAGAAGGCTCACAGGTAATAAAGCATAACGGTTATTATTATATCAACAATATCTGTTGGCCAAATGGCGGCATGCGCACACAGATTGTTCACCGTAGTTCAAGCCTTACGGGTACGTATGAAAGCAAAGTGATCTTGAAAGATCAGGGTGTTGCACAAGGATCTTTTATTGATACTCCTGCCGGTAAATGGTATGCCTATCTGTTTAAAGATAGTGGAGCGAAGGGAAGAGCACCTTATCTTGTTCCCATGACCTGGGTAAATGACTGGCCGGTTTTAAGTGCAGTACCTGCTACCCTTGATATTCCTCAAGGAGAAGGAGGTATGCATAACATTGTTACTTCAGATGAATTTTCCAGTACTTCGCCTCTTCAGTTGGCGTGGCAATGGAATCATAATCCACAGAACAATTACTGGTCATTAGCACAAAGAAGCGGTTATCTCCGGTTAACAAACGAACGCACCGATCCGAATGTATTGATGACTACAAATACATTAACACAGCGTACCTACGGACCGCAATGCTCAGGCTATACTGCTATTGATGTTTCCGGCATGAAAGATGGTGATTATGCAGGACTGGTAGCATTGCAAAAGCAGTATGGATATGTTGGTGTAAAAATGACCGGTTCGACAAAATCTATTATTATGGTAAATGGGAATGATGTAACCGGAACGCCGAATCAGGTTGCCACTGTTCCAATAAATCAGAATATTATATATGTACGTATTGATATGGATTACAGGAACCAGACCGATAAAGCTTATTTTTATTACAGTTTAAACGGCACTACCTGGCAATCCATTGGAAGTACGCTTCAAATGTCTTATACCATTCCACAATTTATCGGATATCGATACGGACTTTTTACATATGCAACCAACGCTACGGGTGGCTATGCTGATTTCGATTTTTTCAGAGTAGGTGCAAATATTACAGAAGCCTCCACGGTTACCAATAATAACCCCGTTCCCGTTGTAACACTAACCGCACCAGCGAACAATGCGGTTTATACCGAAGGCGATAATATTACAGTAAGTGCTACAGCCACGATCACGAGCGGTACCATCAGCAAGGTAGATTTTTATAACGGTACAACATTACTCGGCACCGATGCGAGTGCACCTTATACCTATACAATCAGCACAGCCGCAGCAGGTACTTATACAATCACAGCAAAAGCAACAAGTGCAGCCAATGCGACAGGCACCAGTTCAGCGGTGAATGTACAGGTAGCTAAACCGGTGTACCAGACCGGTGCAGCACCGACTATAGATGGAACAGTTGAAACTCTTTGGAATAATTTTACCTCTTCATCGATCAGCAAAACGCTGAGT
>JAGKWN010000078.1 GCA_021151805.1 Cytophagaceae bacterium
AGAAAACGATATAAGAGTGTATAAACTTTATAAAAAAAAGCCTCACATCTCTGTAAGGCTTTCTAATCGTGGGAGATACTGGGTTCGAACCAGTGACCCCCTGCTTGTAAGGCAGGTGCTCTGAACCAGCTGAGCTAATCTCCCTCTTTCCTTTCTGACAATCTCTCGTCGTTTGGGAGCACAAACATACGACCTTTTTTTTTAATTGCAAAACTTTTCAAAAAAATATTCGTAGAATTTCTTCGTTGTATTTATGCGTATAATTTACGTGCTTCACATCCAAATATTTAACCGAATTACCTCCTCTGAAAATTCTTAAAAAAATACTGCTTTACAGCCTGATCACAATAACCTTATTGTTGGGGCTGGCCACGGCTTTGATATATATTTATAAAGATGACATCATTTATCTGGCCACCATGCAGATAAATAAGCATCTGAATACCCAGGTCGATGTATCTAAAAAAATCGATATCAGTTTTTTAGAAAAATTCCCTGAGCTTTCCATTGGCTTTCATCAGGTGAAATGCTACGAACCCGGAACAGGCAAAGTAAAAGTCCTTGCCACGTTGGAAAATGTCTATATCACGTTCGATATTCTTGCCTTCTGGAACAAAAATTATACAATTGACAAACTGTATCTTGAACAAGGATTCATACACTTACGAACGGATGCCGACGGTAAGCATAATTTCATGATCCTGAAGAAAGATACAAGCACTGCAAAATCTGACTCTGACTTTAGTATCTCATTCATTCAGTTAAAGAACATTGAATTTATTTATGACTACCGACCAAGCGAGCATATATACCAGGCTTATATAAACCTGACTGAAGCTTCCCTTTCATCTAAAGATGATCTGTTTTCTATTGCCCTGGAAAGTAACCTGAAATCAAACGGGCTGCAACTCAAAGAACATGTATTCCTTCAAAATAAAGACGTTCTGTTAAAGTCTGCGATTTTCTATAACACTGCAACAGAAGTGCTGCAGATCAAACCTTCATTTGTAAACGTTAACACCTCTGAATATACCATACAAGGCAGCTATCAAATTAAGAAAGGATTTATAGACCTGTCCTTCAACGCAAATAAAAATGATATTCAAAGCTTTGTTTCTATCTTTCCAAAGTCGATGACTTCCGATATACAGCAATACAAAAGTACTGGCAATGTATATTTTAATGGAACAATAAAAGGTGAAACCAATTCAGGTGTAAGCCCTGCGATTGATATTAAGTTTGGTTTCGACCATGCGACCTTCTTTCACCCTCAATACAAGCAAACTATTACAGATGCCTATTTAACAGGCAGTTTCACCAATGGTGTAAATCGCAACCTGAGTTCGGCTTCGGTTCGGCTTTCAGATTTGAAAATGAAAATTGATCAAAAGTCCATCGAAGGCTATTTCTATCTTACCAATCTCGAAGACCCCTATATTGAAACGCAACTAAAAGGTGGTGTTGTACTGAGTAAAATATTAAGCTTCATTCCTTCACATCCTTTTGCAAGTGCTTCCGGTGAAATTGATTTTGATATTGAATTCAAAGGGAAGTCGAACGACTTTAAGAGCAAGGCCGGCTATGCGCATATCCAGACTTCGGGTGATGTTGCTTTCAATAAAGTAAAAGTAAAACTCAACTCCTACCCGCATGTCATCAGCATTGATGAGGCAGCATGTATCTTTACACAAAATGATGTATCGATCGACAACATGCACCTGGCAATCGGAAAAAATGAAATTGTATTAAACGGCATTTTCAGAAACATCATCGGGAAATTAATTTTCCCGGACCAGATGGTATATGTGCAGGCAGATTTGGAAATGGGGCATATCTTCCTGGAAGAAATTTTAATGTCTGATACGCGCTCTAAAAAATCTTCTGACCAGGATTTTATCATGCCTTCGTTAAAAGATTATCAGCTTGATCTGAATCTGACCGCAGCATCAATGAACTATCAGAAGTTCCATGCGAATAAAATTACAAGCAAGATCGACTGGAATTATCCATATTTAAATTTCAGTAATTCCAACCTGACTTTCTGCAACGGAACCTATACCGGCAAAACTGATTTAAAGCTGGCAACCGGCAAGTCTGTTGAAATCAACACCGACTCAAAAATCAGAAACATGTCGATCGATAGCCTGTTCTATGTTTTTGAAAATTTCTCCCAGGATTTTATTACCAATAAAAATCTGAAAGGGCAAATCTCAACAGACATCAGCTTGTTCATGGAACTTGACAATCACTTAACCGTCTTGCCTGCTTCGGTTATTTGCGATGCAGATATTACAGTGTACAATGGAGAACTGAACAATTTCGATCCATTGAAGCGTATTTCAAAATTCCTGGATGCTGACAACCTGAACAATGTTACCTTCTCTGAAATGCATAACCACTTCTTGATATACAACCAGGAAGTACAGATACCGGATATGAAAATTGTTTCGAACGTGGGTAAGATCGGCATTTCAGGCAAACATGGCTTTGACGGTAAGATTGCTTACCAGATTGCCTACCCGATCAAAAACCTTAAGAAAGAAAAAACGGATAGCGATGCAGCCTTTGGTGCGCTACGTAAAGACGCTAAAGGTGAAATGACGTTGTTCCTGATTATTCAAGGCACAACAAGTGACTTTAAAATTTCTTACGACAAGAAAGCGACTACCGAAAAGATAAAATCGGATATACAAAAAGAAAAACTTGAGTTGATCAACCTGTTCAAAAAGAAAGAACAGGACGCAGAAGAAATTAAGAGAACCCAGCAGGAGCCGGAGTATTTTGATTTTGATGAATAAGAGTATGCAGCTTCTGCTACATACTCTTATTCATTTTATTTTTACATGATTAAAAAGCTGAACAGATTCGAATCTGAATTCACCAGTGTATAGTCCACATTTTTAGCATCCATACGTTCGATCAGCGCATTAAAATCTTCTTTCACTTTCACCTCAATACCTACCATTGCCGGACCATTTTCACGGTTTGTCTTCTTGGTATATTCGAAATAGGTAATATCATCATTTGGCCCCAATACTTCATCCAGAAACTCTCTAAGCGCACCGGTACGCTGCTTAAAGCGGATGATGAAATAATGTTTCAATCCTTCATACAACAGAGAACGCTCTTTAATTTCCTGCATGCGATCAATGTCGTTGTTGCTGCCACTTACTACACACACTACATTTTTGCCTTTGATTTCTTCTTTAAAGTAATCAAGCACGCTAATGCTTAGTGCTCCTGCCGGCTCAGCTACAATGGCCTCTTCATTATATAATTTGATGATGGTACTGCAGGCTTTGCCTTCCGGCACCAGCTGCACATCATCTAAATATTCTGCACAGATATCATACGTTAAATCGCCCACACGTTTTACGGCAGCGCCATCCACAAATTTGTCGATTTCTTCCAGTACTACAACTTTGCCTTCTTCCAGCGATCGCTTCATCGCAGGAGCTCCCAAAGGTTCTACGCCAATAATTTTTGTATTCGGACTCTTTTCCTTCACATAGGTACATAAACCCGCTGCCAGTCCGCCGCCGCCGATTGGCACAAAAATATAATCTATTGGTACTTGTATATCCTCTAAAATTTCAAGACCTACAGTGCCTTGTCCGGCAATTACTTTAGGATCATCAAAGGGGTGTACAAACAACAATTTATTTTCGGAGCAATAGTTCATTGCTTCCTTGTATGAATCATCAAACGTATCGCCAATCAATACTACTTCTACAAATTCCTTTCCGAAGAATTTTACCTGCGAAACTTTTTGCTTCGGTGTAGTACTTGGCATAAAAATGCGGCCTTTTATTTTCAAAGCCTGGCATGAATAGGCAACGCCTTGTGCATGATTACCGGCACTTGCACAAACAACCCCTCTTTCAATATCTTCTTTCTTCTGGCTGCTCATGAAGTTATATGCGCCACGAAGTTTGTAAGAACGAACCAATTGCAAGTCTTCTCTTTTCAACCACAAATTGCACTGGTATTGTTCTGAAAGATGTTCGTTCTTATCTAGTGGTGTGTGTTTAACAACATTTTTTAAGCGTTCTTCAGCGTTTTCAATGTCTTCCACCCTTACTTTTGTATTCATACTTGTATTCTCAAATAGGCGATTTTAAGCCAATTGCCTGATAATTATTCCCACAAAAGTACATTCTCTATACCCAACTAGCAAAAAAACCATTTATTATATCTAACTTGTATAGATGAAACAAATGAACTCATTTCAGGTAATTGCTATATTCGGCATCATATTCAGCCTTGTAGCACATGGGATCTTATGGATTCTGGATAAGGAAGTGGAACACTTTGTATACCTCTATCCTACCTGGGTGGCGGTATTTATTGGCGGCATGCTGATCAATCCGTATTTGTCGAAATATGACGATGATCATCATCACCATCATCACGGCCACGACCACCAACATTAATAGGTGTAGCTGTATTTAAATGGATCTGCGAAGATCCATGAATAACCCAGACTGGATATTTTTTCTGAAGACACTTCTTTCCAGTCTGCATCAACAGCCGTATTAAAAGCGGGTTTCGTTAAATTGAATTTTGCACAAAGACTTTCGTAGAATAATTTTCTGTTTGGGTGCTCCGGCGAACAAACGTTGAATACTTCTGCACGTGCTTTTTTATCCAGCATAAACAAAATACTTCCGACAGCATCGTCGCGGTGTACCAGATTGACAGGTTCGTTCCACCCAGCAAGATCTGTTTTCCCTGCAAAAAAACGGGCAAGCATTCTGTCGTAACCCGTTAAGCCACCCATCCTGAGTACTACTCTTTCCGGAACCGATGATTGCAACACATGCATTTCAGCTTCGGCAAGCACCTTGTTATCTGCCTCTGTAAGCTGTGTAACATCAGTCTCTGTAACAATCTTATTGATATTCTTATATACCGAAGTAGAGCTGATATAAATAACTTTTTGAATAGAGATTGATTGCGTGGCGATGTAGGTCAATACTTCCTTTACCTCTGTTGCATGTTTACTTAACGGGTTTCTTTTTGTCCCCGGTGGAATGGCAATGATCAAAATATCGCAGGTGAAAAATTCTTTTAAATCTGAACCTATCCATTTACCGTCTTCCGCTTTCACCACAAAACCTGTGGCGCCGGCAGCTTCGATTTCATGCAGTCTTTCGGTTCTTGTGGTAGAACCTTTCACACGATTACCAGCTTCGGCAAGCTGCCTGGCTAAAGGTAATCCCAGCCAGCCACAGCCTAAAATAGAAATTATTTTACCAGCACGCATTAATCCAATGAGCTGTTTAAAAACTGATTCAATTTGTACAGTTCCGTAAACGGCTGAATGATTGCCGGAATTATTTTTTTATCGTTGATAATATTCGCTTCATCCAGCGGCATGGTAACCGTAAAGCTTTTCAACTTTAAAAAATCTGCATGTGCATTGTCTTCACTGTATTCTTTAGGCATACGGGTCAGTTTCATTTCCTGATCGAAGCCATCAAAATATTTTTTGAAGGTTTTAGCTTTTAATATTTTATCCAAGGCATCGCCGTTATAATCAATTTCCTGACGGATCAATTTCAATTGTTCGGGCATCGGCATCCAGATACCGCCTGCAACAAAGCAATTGCCGGGCTCCAGGTGCACATAGTAACAAGCCTTCACAGACTTCTTACCACCAGGTGCAATCATGAAACCCATGTTGGTTTTATAAGGAGATTTGTTTTTAGAAAACCGCACATCACGGTTGATGCGGAACATACAATCTTTCGGCTCAAGAGATGCAATGCTTGAATCAAACTTTGAAATCCCTTTGAGTATTTGTGCTACTAATTCCTTAACCTCGCCTTTGGCTTCTTCGTATGCAGGACGGTTCTTATCAAACCATTCCTTGTTGTTATTCTTCTCAAGTTTTTTTAAGAATTTAAGCACTAAGTCTAGCTGCATATTCCTGATGTTGATTTTTGTAAACAATTAACTCGTCATTCAGTATTCGCTCATGACTAAAAGGCCTTGCACGTACAATCGGAGATTCTATTCCTTTGCCAAAAGTATTTTCTGAACGGAAGATGCGGATCTCATCCCACAATCCTTTCCGCATAAACCCTTTCAGCAGTTGTGTACCACCTTCAACGATCATGGACAAATGTTTACGAATATACATATCATTCACAATAACATCAATCATATCATCCATCGGGTCAACCTTTACATATTCAACCAGGTTACGCACATCCTGTTCAATAAAATTATAGCAGATCGTTTCCTGGCTTCCATCCAGTAAATGCGCCCCAGCTGGCACCTGAAGCTGTTTATCAATAAATGCCCGCACAGGATTGCGTCCTGTCCAATCGCGCACATTTAAACGCGGATTGTCATATAATGCCGTGTTTGTACCAATCAGCACAACATCCTCTTCACTTCTCCATTTATGTACCAAACGGCGCGAAACCGTATTGCTGATCCATTTAGAATCGAAATCTTCCTTCGCAATAAATCCATCTGCCGTTTCCGCCCATTTCAGAATAATATAAGGTCTTTTTTTCTCAATAAATGTCAGGAAGCGACAATTCAACTCCCGACCTTCTTCTTCCAGTACCCCTTGAATAACCTCAACCCCATGTGACATTAAATATTCAAATCCGGCACCGGCAACCAAAGGATTGGGATCTATGGTCGCAAAAACCACTCTGGCTATCTTGTGTTCAACAATCAGATTGGCGCATGGCGGCGTTTTGCCATGGTGCGAACAAGGCTCTAAATTTACGTAGAGTGTAGCTCCTTCGAGCTGACTTTTATCTGTCACCGAATTGATTGCGTTCACCTCCGCATGAGGTTTGCCGAAGGATTCGTGATAACCTTCGCCAATAATTACGTCATCCTTAACGATTACACAGCCAACCATTGGGTTAGAACTTACGTTACCAGCTCCTAGTTTTGCAAGCTCCATCACGCGTTGCATATATCTTTTATCAGAATCCATAATAGTGTATCTTTAGCTTGTTTAAATTAAACGATTGGCTAATATTCCGGGTTCATTTAACTTATTCACAATTGAATCAATTAAGAAAAATATCTGCGAAATACCTATTTGAAGGGGCTAAAAAAAGTTTCCAACAATACGAAAAAACTGAACAGGAGAGCATTTTATACCTTCTTTTTGCGGAGCTATTCAATATTCCCAAAATTGATTTTCTGGCAAACAAGAACTTGGATTGGAGTCCGTTGCAACAGCAGCAGCTGGACGATTGTCTGACCAGACTGAACAATCATGAACCTGTTCAATACATCATTGGCAAAACGTTTTTTTACGATTCTTATTTCAACGTCAATAAATTTACACTCATTCCACGACCGGAAACAGAAGAGCTCGTTCAGCTGATTGTTACAGACAATCGGCTTACTTCTCCAAACATAATAGACATAGGCACCGGCACCGGTTGTATAGCAATCAGTTTAGGCAAAGCGATCAAAAATGCATCTGTAACCGCAGTAGACATAAGCGCTGAAGCCCTATCGGTTGCACGTGAAAATGCTGTTATGAATGAAGTAAGCGTATCATTCATGGAATTGGATTTTTTAAAAAACAGAGGCCGGATAAAAGGATTGTTCGATATTATTGTAAGCAATCCGCCGTATGTGCTTGAATCGGAAAAACCTGAAATGCGTTTAAACGTATTGGAACATGAACCGCACCTGGCCCTGTTTGTGGAAGATAATCAAGCCTTAAAATATTATGAAGCGTTGCTGGATTTTGCAGCCACAAACCTGGTTAAAAACGGTTGCGTGTATGCAGAGATCAATGAACAGAAAGGCGATGAAATGATTACCCTTGCCACAGCCTACGGTCTTTCAGATGCTGTCATCATTAAAGATATGTTTCAAAAAGACCGGATTTTTAAAGCGTACAAAAAACACTGATACTACTAACTCATCACCATATTGAAGGCCAAAATTTTACATATCATAGATTCTTTTTCAAAAGGCGGAGCCGAAGTGCTGCTTTCAGGTGTAGTACCGGAGCTACCCGACTTTGAACACCACATCATCTATCTGACTTATACGCAATACCCTCTGAATGAAAATCTTCCGCCTTCCATTACACTGGAATGCCTGAATTATACGGGGCTGTCAAATATATTTGCTGCAATAAAAAAATTAAAGAAACGCATTACTGAAATACAACCTAATATCATTCATACCCATCTGTATTTTTCTACCATCTTTACCCGTTTCGCAGCTCCTGATTTTATTCCTGTCATCCATACTTATCACAGTCAGTATTATCGCATTCAATACATTGACCGCATTTCCAAATTTAAAAGATGGTGTTTAAAATGGGTTGATAAATTAACCTATAAAGAACGCTATACCATTGTTCATGTTTCTCAAACCCAGCAAAAATCAAATGATACAGATATAGGTATTAAATACAGTTCTATTTTATACAATTATGTTGAAGATGATTTTTATCGAAAAAGAAGCGATCGATTCGACAAAAAAAACGGCAAGCTTAAAATAATTTCGGTTGGCAATTTAAAGACTGAAAAAAATCATATCCTTTTGCTGCAGGCAGTAAATCTACTCAAGCATATACCCATGCATGTAAATATATGCGGACAAGGTATTGATCATCGTATGCTGCAGGAATACATCAACAAACACTCGCTGCCTGTTACCATTCACGGAAGCAAAAATGATATTACAGATCTGCTTGAACAACATGACCTATTTGTTTCCTGTTCTATCATTGAAGGATTTGGAATAAGCGTTGCAGAGGCCATGGCGTCTGAAATACCGATGATCATATCCGACATTTCAACCTTCAAAGAAATCACCGAGAACAAGGCCTGCTTTTTTAAATCTGCAGATGCTCGCGATCTGGCTGATAAAATCGAATTGTTTTATAATGGTGCTTCTTCCGCAGAGCAATATGTTCGTGATTGTAAAAATGTGGCAGAGAAATACCGCAAAGCGATTTATATTAATAAACTGAATATTTTGTACCAGTCAAAAATAAACGTCCACCATATTTAACAATAAACATGGTGGACGTTGGATTATCTTTTTGAATATTTTAGAACAGGCCTGTTACTAACTGCGCAAATGATTTGAAGATATCGATGTTGATTGCAAGCTTAAGCAATGTATTCAAGCTTAAGAAAATAATAAAGCAACCTACAAAGATCATTAATGGTTTTTTCTTCACTTTGTTTACCAGCAAGGCAGCAAACGGAGCGGCAAATACACCACCAATAATCAAACCGATAATAACCTGCCACAAGCCCGGATCAAGGCCTGCAAAGATGATGAATGTAAGTGAACTTGATAGTGCCACAAAGAATTCTGCCAGGTTTACTGAACCAATCGTATAGTTGATTGCTCTACCGCTGCTGATCAATGTTGAAGTAACGATCGGTCCCCAGCCGCCGCCGCCGATGCTATCCATAAACGCTCCGAATAATGCCAGTGGTGTTACCTTTGTGATTTTATTTTTAACCTGTGTTTTCTTTAATGCTTTACGAAGAACAATAATACCCAGGATCATGGTGTAAACCATTGTAACCGGACGAATGTATTTTTTTACATCGTCTTCTGAAAACAATGTTCCTTTTTCTAATAAAGACAAAACCACTGCACCCAAGATGGCGCCTATGATTCCCGGAATCAATAAATTTTTAAATAACTTCTTGTTTACATTTCCGAACTTCAAGTGGGACAAACCTGATGCACCTGTTGTGAAAACTTCTGCAATGTGAATACTGGCACTCGCATTCATGGTTGTAACACCAATACTTACAAGGAAAGATGTTGCAGTAGCGCCATACGCCATCCCAAGAGCACCATCAACCATTTGCGCAAGCAAACCAACAATCAGGTATCCGATCAGATCTTTATTGAAAATTGTTCCAAGAAAATCCGTAACGCCAGCATACGTTTCTTTAGAAGAATCAGTCAGGAACCACGTAAGGGCAAAAGCAATAGTCAGTACTATAGCCGAACCAATAGCTAAGCGTTTATAAAGAGGATTACGCTTATTCTCTTCATTAATTTCATGAATCAGTTCTTCCTGCAGATTGGGATCGGCAATACTGTCTTCAAGTTTATCGATTTTATCATTTGTCGTCATACACGTAATCAGTATAATTATTTATATTTCCCTCTTTGTTGATGGGCTTATTATTCTATTTTCTTTTTTCTGAAAAAACTGTTTAAGTCATCGAATATTAAATTCACGAATAAGCAGTTATTAAGATCGACATTGTTTTTCGCTGTATTGTTTAAGCGGAATGCCATTTGATTCAAATAACCAGCTTCACATCTGATCTCCTTTGCAAACTTCCAGCCCACACCAATGTAGGTACGGGTTTGATCAAAGATGTTGGCGTTTTTCATGTTCTTCCCAACATTTAAAAAGGCTTCACATGAAGTCAATGAATAGAACGTTCCTTTTACAAGCTCTTTATTATTAAACGGAACGATGGCTCTCACCATATATCGGAATCGGCCTCTTTGATTTGCTTCCGGAAAATCATAACTGGCGCCAGGTCCGGTAATATCGCCCGGGTGATGTGTTTCTGTTTTTACACCATAGAATCTAAATTCATATCTGAATCTGTAATTTAATATTACACGACCCAGAAATTGATTGGTCGTAATTTGAAATGCAGTTCTGAATTCAGGCTGGAAGTAAGTCTTGTCGTTAATCGGATAAGACCAGGTTCCAAACCAGGTAATCGGAGATATTGAAAACCGTAGAAATTTATTCGGTTGATAATGTATCCAGGGACGAATGGCATTTTGATAAGGATTCTTGAAGATATTTGCATGGTTTGTACCAACCGTTGCATTTGGCTCTGGACTATGAGCCGGGTCTGCTTGTCTTCTTTCTTCAAAATCACATTGATAATTAAATTTGCCTTTAATTTTTCCATTAATCACCAAGTTCCCCCAAAACATGTTGTTATGAATATAGTCACGTTGTGTTGTAGCCGGGGCTTGTGCTGAAACTGTATTGATTGTAAACAGAAGTACTAATTGAAATAAAATAAAATTTTTAAACATGCTTTTTAACCCAATTGTTTTTGATATTCGTCCAATAAAATAGGCCCGGAAATAGTATCCCTACCGATTATATAGACAAAACTACTCCAACGAGGTTGATTTCACAAACCCGGAAACGAAACAATCGACTAAACAAGCATAATACAAAACGATTTAAACGAATAATATTCGTTTAAATCGTTTTTATGTAGTATAATATTTCTTATTTCATTCTATTCCCATATTAATTTGTACCTCAAATTCATATTTTCAAATGGCCATTTTTTTTAAATTATTTTCACAACCAATTCAAAAGTGTGAATCTCAGCTTGTTTATTTTACTCTTTCTATACAGAACATCAAGACTTGATTAGAAAGTATATCTTAATGTAGTTCCGAATGTTCTCTGATCACCTAGCACAGCTGCATATAGACCGGAGTTACCACTTGCAGGCAATAATTGCTCATAGTAGTTTTTGTTGAATACGTTACGAGACCATACAAATACTGTAACACCTTTCGTAGCGCGGAAACCAAGACGAGCATTGAATAATGAATACCCGTTGATATTTAAATATTGCGAAGGTGATGGGCTTGAAGAAAATTTAGAACGATTGAAATTATCTACTGCGAAGAAGTATTTACCTTCAGTTGTAATTAATTTACCCGGTATTGCAATTTCAGCACCTACAGAACCAGCCCATTTTGAAATACCTGGTAATTTCTGACCTGAAACATCTTTAAATGATACTGTAGCACCTGTTTCTTCTAATGGTAGCGGAGCATTTGTGAATTTCTTGTAAATACCTTCTGTGTATGAAACAGCCGCATTAAATGTTAAATATTGACCAACTTTAGCGCTTCCATCTAATTCAAGACCCCAAACTTTTACTCTTTCAGCATTGGCAAGGTATCCTCTGTTTACACCAAGTTGAGGAGACTGAACGTTTGCCTGGTAATCCTTCACTTCTGTATCAAACGCAGCAAAGTTTAATGTAGAGTTTTTCGTTGGCGATGTTTTGATACCAAACTCATAATTTGTTGTGTATTCAGGCTTCACAGTAGCTAAACTTAAATCTGGAGCTGTATTTGTTGATGATATTGTAGGTAAACCACCAATGTTCACACCTACCGGCTTATATGCAGTTGAATAAGTAGCATATGTATTGATTCTGCTATTTACTCTATAAGATAAAGTCAAGTTGCCTGATACGTTTTGGTTTGTTGCCTTTATGTGAAAATTTTGTGCAGAGTAAACTGAATTTTTCAATGCAATCTCTGCCGGGTCTGTTGTTTGTTTACCACCATCAACGGTTCTGTCGTAATCAGCATCTTTGTAATCGTAGTTGTAACGAAGACCTGGCAATACATGTAACCGGTTTTTAACCACAGCCCAGTCTAATTGTCCGAATACAGCACCACTGAATGTATTAAGCGTTGAATTTGTATGTTGTGTGAGTCCGTCTATCAGATCTGATGTCATAAGCGTTTGACTAGCGCTTGTTCTTACAAAACGCCATTGATCAGCACCTGCTTGTTCAATACCTGTTGTTTTAATTGTTTGTCCAAGAGCAAAGATACCTGCAACACCACTCAAACGATCAGAGAAATTACCTGCATAGCGGATCTCCTGAGACAACTGTTGTTGTTTTGAAGGATTCTGAGATAACCTTAATGCATCCAGACCTGTGAAGTCGCGGTCTGTTGAAGGATCCCAGTTCCAGTAACGCCAAGCCGTAGTAGAAGTAAGTGTACCACCACCGATTTTAGCATCTACATTTAATGATACACCGCCAAGGTCGTTCCCTGATTTTGTAGCAGTATTTTGATCTGTTACACGATCATATGCATTTGTCGATGGAAGTTTATAGTTCAGATCAGCTGCGATTGCATCAAACTGTCTGTAAGCGGTACGATTTGTTGTTACAACCCCTGCAGCCACCTGTGCATATCCATTCGGACGCTGACGTGTTGCATCTGCGATGAAGGTTACTTTTACTCTGTCAGATACCTGGTATAATAACTGCCCTCTGAAACCTAAGTTATTGATATCATTCACATGCTGATTTGCTGTTTGATTGTAAACCAAACCATCACGCTGTGTTCCTGAAAAAGACGCTCTTGCTGCAAGTTTTTTGCTTAACGGACCTGTAACAGAAACTTTAGCCTGTACATATCCGAAGTTACCGAAACTTGTTTCAAACGTTCCGCCTGGTTTAAAGCTGGGAGCCTTAGTAGTAATGTTAAATGCTCCATTTGATGTATTCTTTCCGAATAATGTTCCCTGAGGACCACGTAATACCTCAATACGCTCAATATCGATAAAATCTAATGTTGTAGCAGCCGGACGAGCATAGTACACACCATCCACATAATATCCTACACCCGGATCAAGACCATCGTTTGTCAAACCAAACGGAGAACCTAAACCACGAATATTTAAACCCGTGTTTCTTGGGTTAGATGAATACAACTGTACTGATGGCACAAGTTCTTTTACTCTGTTTACGTTAAACGCACCTGCTTCCTCAACTTTTGCACCACCTACAATAGCGATAGGAATTGGTACATCCTGTGCAGACTCATCTCTACGACGTGAAGAAACAACAATGTCGCTGCCAGCATTAGCATCCACGCTAAGCGAGATCAAAAAGCGCTGACCAACATTCTCTTCAGTAACAACAAATTTATAGTTTACATACCCGGTAGAATTTACAACCAATGTAACTGGTAACGTACCGGAATATTCAAGGATGAAGTACCCATCAATATTTGTTTGAGTACCTACAAAACCGTCTTCTCTTTTTACAATAGCACCAATTACGGCTTCATTAGTAGTACTGTCCACAATTGTACCTTGAATGGTATACGGAGCATTTTGTCCAAAAGCTACAGCCTGGATTTGTAGAAGCAAAATTACACTTGCAAGTTTGCTTAATGTGGCCACATTCCCAATCTTATTGATAATGTGTAGAAAATGCATGTTGTCTTTAAACATTTCGTATTTGTTTTATATTATCTCTATGTATATAGTAGTCTATTAGAGACAATGAATGAGTAATAATTCTTTAGAGCTAGAAGGAAAGATACTATCTCTACCGATTTGATAGACAAAATAAGCAACAAAAAAATTGGTATGCAACTATTTTTACAAAATATTTTTTTGTTCCAAACCCGCTAGCGTAGTGTTATCCAAAATTTCTATGGTCGCATCACGAACTTGCAAAAATAAATTCCGGATTTCACAGGTTTTCTCATCAATACATTCGTCGCAACGGCGATATGCCATTTTACTCACACAGGGAATTGGGGCCAATGGACCATCAATAATTCGTACAACTTGTCCGATTCCGATCTCATCTGCCGGCTTACCTAAAAAATAACCGCCTTCTTTTCCCCTTTTGCTTTGGAGAATGCCTTGTTTTTTTAATTCAAGGAGTATTTGTTCCAAAAATTTCTTTGGAATCCGCTCTTGTTCTGAGATTTCAGCAATCAGAATAGTACCACGATCTTCGTTTTTCAACAAAAAAAGTAACGCTTTTAACGCATATTTAGCCTTTTTTGAAAGCATAGAATTCCTATTGGATACGTATAATTATATTCAAGTATAACTATTTAAACAGATTCAACCAAAAAGATTGAAATAATACAATAGATACTTTCTAAATCGAAGAGTTTTGCGTACTTTTGTCCTGCAAATAAGTAACCGAATATAAATTATTTGCGATGCTATCTGATTCTTCAAAATTTGCAGGCGAAGCGTTAACCTACGACGACGTTTTATTGATCCCGGCGTACTCTGAGGTACTCCCTCGTGATACCAACACCTCTACATATCTTACAAAAACCATCAAACTAAATATCCCTTTAGTTTCGGCTGCCATGGATACGGTGACCGAATACGAAATGGCTATTGCTATGGCCCACGAAGGTGGACTTGGTTTTATTCATAAGAATATGTCTATCGAAAAGCAAGCAGAACAAGTGCGCCGTGTGAAACGCTCTGAGAGCGGTATGATCATGGACCCGATTGTTTTGCAGGAAGACGCTTTGTTAAAAGACGCCCTTAAAATCATGAAAGATTTTAAGATCGGCGGTATTCCTGTGCTTGACAAGAATAAAAAGCTGGTGGGTATTTTAACCAACCGCGACCTTCGTTTCCAGAAAAATATCAACAAACCCATTTCCAAGATCATGACTGCTGCCAACCTGGTAACAGCACCTGAAGGAATTGATCTGGTACGTGCGGAAGAAATCCTACAGAAATATAAAATTGAAAAACTTCCGATCGTTGACAAACAAGGAAGACTAAAAGGCCTTATCACCTACCGCGACATTCTTAAAAAGAAAGATCGTCCAATGGCTTGTAAAGACGAGTTCGGCCGTTTACGCGTTGGTGCTGCCGTGGGTGCCACTGCTGATGTAATGGAAAGAATCGACGCACTGGTTAAAGCAGGCGTTGATGTAGTAAGTATTGATACTGCTCACGGCCATTCAA
This sequence comes from Cytophagaceae bacterium, assembly GCA_021151805.1. GTDB lineage: Bacteria > Bacteroidota > Bacteroidia > Cytophagales > Cytophagaceae > Cytophaga. The sequence goes on from JAGKWN010000078.1 coordinate 15,524, forward strand.
AGAATGTGATCCAGACGGTAAAAGAAATCAAAAAGAAATTCAAAGGCCTTCAACTGATCGCAGGTAACGTTGCAACCGGAGACGCTGCAAAGGCACTTGCCGAAGCAGGTGCAGATGCTGTTAAAGTTGGTATCGGTCCGGGCTCTATCTGCACCACGCGTATCATCGCCGGTGTTGGTGTACCACAGTTATATGCTGTTTACGAATGTGCAAAAGCGCTTCAGAAATATAAAATTCCGGTAATTGCCGATGGTGGTATCCGCTTTTCAGGCGATATCTGTAAAGCTATTGCAGCAGGTGCCAGCACAATTATGATTGGTTCTTTGATTGCAGGTACTGAAGAAGCTCCGGGTGAAGTAATCATTTACGAAGGAAGAAAATTCAAAACATACCGCGGCATGGGTTCTCTGGAAGCTATGGAAGACGGATCAAAAGATCGTTACTTCCAGGATGCAGAGGAAGACAGCAAAAAACTAGTTCCTGAAGGTATTGTAGGTAGAATTGCTTACAAAGGAAAAGCCTACGAAGTTGTTTACCAGCTGATCGGCGGTTTGAAAGCCGGTATGGGCTATTGCGGAGCAAAAGATATCGACGCAATGAAAAAAGCTAAGTTTGTGAAAATTACTGCTGCAGGTGTAAAAGAAAGCCACCCGCATGATGTACAGATCACCCGCGAAGCTCCAAATTACAGTAGCAGATAATTGATTAAATTGTGATTCTAAAGAACCTAAGAAATCTATATTTCATACTTGCATTCGTCAGCTGGGTACTCATCCTGGTTGACGATATTACTGTTATTAGGCTCACATCACCAATTATTCCATTATATTTTTCAGGCATTCTCATCAACGTTTTACTGAGTACCTTCTTCTTATTTACTTTCTTAGGATTTAAAATAGAAATTGGGTCTAAACGTACCGGTCACTTTAATGACCTGCTCTGGCAGGTTTTTATCACCGGAGCTATAACAGTATTAATCTCTCTGACAATCAAATCGGCAGGTTTGTTTAGTCACAACAGCATGTTCCTGAATGATCCACTTATATCAAACATTCTCTATCATGTAAACATCGGGATCATTACCATTTTTCTTGCAAATGGTTTTTATGTTTGGAAAAAAATGATCCTTTACCAAAAAACCAAACGGACGGACGTTGTATGGCATCTGTTTGAATACCTGGTTCTGATCAGTATCGTCAGCAACTTTTTCTTCTTTGATATTTCTGACCCGTATTTCCTACTGTTTACGTCGCCTTTAACAATCTTAGGTTTAATTTCAGCATTCAACCTGAAATGGGTTGCATTCCTGACTTACAAACAGAAATGGCGCAGCATTCTATTACTAAGTCTGATCGTAATTATCAGTCTTTCTTTCCTGGAACGCATCTATGAACACCATATCACAAGCAACCTGGTAATTGACCTGGCAGACAATGTCTTCATTCAGGCAATCTTTGGGTTCATGCTCATGAATTGTATTGTAGCCTTGCTTGTACTATTGTTCAACCTGCCGACCTCATCGGTGTTCGAACAAAAATTTGGTGAAGTAATGCTTTTTCAGAAACTTCACCAGTCATTACAGGTAGGAGAAAAAGAGGAAGACATGTATGAGCTGCTTATCAGCAGCAGTATGACAACCGTAATGGCAGATGCAGCATGGCTCGAAATTCGTGATAATAAAGGTGGCTTGAAAGCATTTCAAAACAGCAATATTGATGAGTTTGATGTTTTTGAAATCAAAAAAGCATTACGTAAAAATCAGGTAAACATCTCTTCTGAACCGCAATACATCAAAGACATTTTAAGTTACCCGCATACCGAAAAAATAAAACACCTGGATTATAAATCCTTCCTGTTGATTCCGCTTACTTCCAACAATCAATTAATCGGTACACTGGTATTATTAAAGAATCTGAATGATGGTTTTGATAAGGAAATGGTGGACATCATTTTCACGTTTGTAAGCCAGGCATCTATATCCATTAAAAACTTCCGTTTAATGTCTGATGCGATCCAGACAGAGCGTTACCAGGAAGAGCTGAAGATTGCAAAAGATGTACAGCAAAGCTTATTGCCGTCTTCATTATACCTGAACAACACTGTTCAGTTGAGTGTATACTCCAAAGGAGCAAAAGAAGTCGGTGGTGATTACTACGATGTATTTGAACTCTCTCCTACCCGTTTTGCTATCGTTATTGGTGACGTTTCTGGTCATGGTACAAGTGCGGCCTTCAACATGGCACAAATGAAAGGGGTGTTTCAGAGCCTTGTCAGTCTGGACCTGCCGGCCGATGAGTTTATGGTACTCGCTAATAATGCACTGGGAAGATGCCTTGAAAAAAAGAATTTTATTACCCTCAGCCTTTTTATCCTTAATACTGAAACGCAAACCATTGAATATGCGCGTGCAGGACATTGTCCCGCGATTCACTACAACAGCTTAACAAACTCCTGTGAATTTCTTGATGGCAAAGGATTAGGCTTAGGTCTTAGCAGAAACAACACCTATGATAAGTACATAAATAAATATGAATTGTCTTATTCTCCAGATGATGTTTTAATTTTATATACCGATGGTTTGGTTGAGGCACATAACCCTTCCAGAGATGAATATGGTTATGAACGGTTGAAGCAAATGGGGCTGGAAACCGCTAAAGATCAGCCCAAGCAAATAATTGATTCCATCATTGAACATGTTCAGCACTTCAGTGGAAGTACCCAATTTGAAGATGATTGCACATTACTTGTTTTAAAGTTTAGTTAATAATGAAAATTTTTGTTACATTTTCCATACCCAATGCAAATTTATGCGTATAACTAGTGTCAAAGAAAATGAATTTTATTTTATAGCCATAGAGGGCGATTTGGATGCTAGTTCAAGTATTCAGCTAGACCAGGCTATTGAAGAAGCTCTTTCAAAGAATGAAACTAAAATAATTGTTGACTGCTCGCAATTGGAATATATATCTTCTGCAGGTTTAGGCGTTTTTATGTCATATATTCAAGATTTTCAAGCAAATAACATATCTCTGATTTTGTGTCATTTGAGTGAAAAAGTGTTGAATGTATTTCAGATTTTAGGTCTGGATGAATTAATAAAAATTGCTGCGACAAAAGAAGAAGCGAAAAACTTGATCGGATAATTGAATAAGAAAATTAAAATATCGAGAGATCCTCAAAATCTGAAAGCTGTACGTGACTTTGTAAGCACTACGCTTCAGAGTATGTCTGTGCCTGATCCTGAAATAAATATGATGGTTCTGGCAGTAGATGAGGTATGCGCAAACCGCATTCTCCATAATCCAATCGGAGCTGAAACATTCAATAATAATATTGAACTTGAAATTGAAAACGATAATAACAACTTCACATTTTTAATCCGTGATACGGGTGAATTGTATGATATCAATTCGCATGAATCTCCGGATATCAGAAAGTTGATTGCGGAAAAAAGAAAAGGTGGAATCGGTCTACTTCTTGTGAAAAAGATTATGGATTCCATTGAAATTTCACGTTCTGAACCCTATACTGTTTTGTTGCTGCGTAAAACCCTGAAG
>JAGKWN010000079.1 GCA_021151805.1 Cytophagaceae bacterium
ACTGCAGTCAAATGTGGGAGAGTAGGTCGCTGCCAACTTATTATCAAAACCCTTTACCTTAATCAGTAAAGGGTTTTTTGTTTTTACATAACTTGAATTCATTTTTGAAAATATTTTTTCAAATTATCGTAAACTTTACTATTCCTTTGACGTATTTTCAGGACGTAAAATAAAATAGCCCCGGGATTAACAAATTATTTTATTTGAATTCAGCTGAAAAGCAGTTTACCATATACCCTATGATCAATAATTATTTTTTAGAAATGATTAAGACCCTCCGCAAACAGGAAGAGGTGGTTTTATATGGTAACATTCTACATGTGAATGAAAAATATATAATTGCAGTGGTTGATTTTCTGGAACAGGAATTCAGAAATGAAATGTTGGAATATCCTGATCCGGTTGCACCTGAATTTAATCCCGAAGCTGCCTTGTGGGCCGCAGAGACCATTTATAAAGCCGCTCAGCTATTATTATACAGAGAAAATAAAGAAACAGATCTTGAAATTTTACTTCCGGATTATAAGGCCGTACAAACTTCATCAACAGTTTTATCTGTCGATCTGTGTTTACGTTTTCTTCCTGATATTCTGACTCAGCTAAAGGTAATTGACAGTGAAGATGCAATGATCGGAATACTTGAGCGAAAAATCGCCTATTGGCACTACTCAGGTATTCCTTATACCTTAACCTCAGATCAGCTCGACTTTGAGACGATGTTTGCAGAGCGGGCCTTAAAACACCTTTATATCAATCGTATTATAACTTATAAAAAAATGGATCTTGCAATGCTCAACTCTTGCAGAGATGAAGTGGCGGGCCACCTGGGAATCTTTGCAGATCATTTTTGGAAAGAATTCAATAAAGAAAAACAAGTAGATGGAAAATATTGATAAGCTTAACAAGGTACTGAAACATATAAAAGATTCTTTTATCGGTAAAGATGAAATTATTGATCTCTTGGGAATAAGTTTAATTGCGCGCGAAAATGCATTCCTGCTGGGACCGCCAGGAACAGCTAAAAGTGCTATTATCCGTGCATTATCGGCATGTATTTCCGATGGTAAAAACTTTGAATATTTATTGACCCGATTCACCGAACCGGGAGAATTATTCGGTCCGTTTGACATCCGGAAACTGAAAGATGGTGACCTTGTTACGAATACTGAAGGTATGATGCCGGAAGCATCAATGGTTTTCCTGGATGAAATATTCAATGCGAACAGTGCCATCCTGAATAGTTTGTTAACAGCTTTAAATGAACGCATTTTCAGAAGAGGAAAAGAGACAAAAAAGTTGCCGGCATTAATGTTTATAGGTGCAAGCAATGTGCTGCCTGAAGATGAATCGTTAAATGCTTTGCTGGATCGTTTTTTAATCCGTGTGCGCTGTGATTATGTGGATACGGATATGCTTGAACAAGTATTGGTTGCCGGATGGAATCTGGAGGCAAAAAGTCAGCAAGACAAACCTTCTATATCACCGGCAGAGATTATTGAATTGCAGCAGTTCAGTAAACAGGTTGACCTGTCAGCTGTGCGGAAGCAATATGTTGATCTGATCCATAATCTTCGGAATACAGGAATAAAAATTTCAGATAGAAGGGCTGTTAAAATTCAGAATTTAATGGCTGCAAGTGCGGTGATGAGTGGCAGGAAAGAGGTAATCACCTCCGACCTTTGGGTATTAAAACATGTGTGGGATACAGAAGAGCAGATTGAAATTCTTGAAGGTATTGTTAATACTATCATAGAAAAAGATACGAGTCCGCAGGCGCATCCCCAGGCGCAATACAATAAAACGCCCAATGCTGAAGAGTTGGTGAAAGAGATTATCCTGTTAACGGAAAAATGGAATTCGGGTAAGTTATCTTTTGAAGAGCAGAACGTAGTTAAAGATAAATTAAGGTACCTGCAAACCCGCAGCAACTGGATTAAAAACAGCGAACATAAACTTCATATACAAGAACAAATAGAATCTTTATGGCACAAAATGCTTCAGACGATATAGGATATTTCCTGTTACTGGATGAAGTGCATAAAGCTGATTTAGGCACGATACGGGTATGGAGTAATTTGAAAATAGCTTTCGACGGAAAAGATATTTGGGTTAAAGATTTTACACATCAGCAGATCCATTCTGTAGAAGTTAAAAGCATTCCATACAAAACAATTTTTTATTCGAAAGGTGCAAAGCTCTATTTGCATAATAGTCTTCTTCCGGATAGAAATATACCGGCATCTCTTTTGTGGACGCAGATTGATAGGGCCCTGCCTATAAGCCTTCCTGACTTGAACCACAATTATTTCGGCATTCAGGAGAAAATTTCAATCGCTCTGGTTGCTTCAGAAACAGAAGCAGAGGCTGTTGCCATGATAACTTCGCTGGATGTATTAAAACAGTATATAGAAACAGCTCCGGCGATCAGGTTGGAGCATCTTTTCTGGACAATTCTACAAAACAAGGATGTATTGCTGATTGGGAAACCATTGCTGCCTATTACCGGACAGACCTATTGGAGGCAAGAGGATGTACTGCTTCCTGTAGGTTTTGATTTTGACCTGAGCATTCTTGCCGGTAAATTAATTGATACAATCAATCCCGGAAGACGTGGCATTGTTTTATGGAATCAGGAGAATCGATATCTGTTCATAGATAAAAATGCATTTCAACCCTTGTCGTTAAGTTCCTTTCGAAACACAGTTAATCATCCATTATTTTATACAGGTATATGATAGTGAATGAGTATTTTCAATCGTATGAAGATTATTTCTGGCATTGGGAAGACAATGCCGAGGTTGTTGCTATCCCTGATCATAGCACCATTGCGTACCGCGCTTTTATAAAAGAAGTGCTGGAGAAGCTTTCGGAACAGGGAGTACCGCCTTTTGGTGCATTATTGGCTGTGATGATTGCAACCAACCCGCAGGGAGAAGGTGCATTAGATTTTATATGGAAAGCTACATTTGAGAAAGAAATAGAAAAAGAAAATAATCATTATCTAATTGATGCTTTTATCTTTTTAAAACTATTAATAAAAATTCCAGAACCATATAAAACAGGGAATAAACGTATACTTCTTTTTCAAGCGTTATTTGAAAACTGTCATAATATTATTTCAGTAAAGAGTTCCAAAGAGATTGTAGGACTGTTGGATTGGTATTACTCTAATGAAATAACGAATATGCCTTTTACACAAAAGGCAGAATTAAAACATACCATTTACAGCAGAGATTTCAGAACGATTTCCTTACTCGCTTCCCGCTTCAAAAGTGTTGAAGATATCATTAAAAAAATAGCTTCAATACCCGAAGTTACAGAGGTTGTTATTCCATCAGAGAATATTGAAAAAGCCACCGGTAAACAAACGTTTATTGAGGCATTGATTGATAATAACAAAACGTTTCAGATAGGTATTTTAGCAGAGCGTATTGTCGCTGGCTTGAACATACCTTTCCATCGTTCGCTTGCAGATTTGCAACCGTTGGGTGGTATTGCTGATGTAACCAATAAAGGCTCGTTTGATAAACTGCTGTTATCTGAGTTTGCCAATGAAGATATTGTCTTCCTTTCGAGGTTGGCCAATAACGAGGCACTTTATGTAGAGCGGGAAATACCGCCTGCAAAGAATAATTTTAAGCGGGTATTTTTATTGGATGTGTCTTTAAGAAACTGGGGCACACCAAAATCAATTGCTTTTGCAACCATGCTGGCAATTGCAAAAAATGATAAAACTACTGTTCCGTGTAGTGCATTTGCAATTGGTCGTTCATATAACCCCGTTGCGCTGGATAGTATTGATACACTTATTGATGGTTTGCAGGTGTTGGAAGATAGTGCAGATGCTGCAGCAGGTTTAGCCTTGTATTTTAAAGACAACCCTCCCGATAAAAATACCGAAGTATTCTTCCTGGCAGAATCTTCTGCGGCAAAACAAAGTGCTGTATATAACAGCATGTATATCTATGGTGCATTCATTCATTATTGTATTTATACAGATTTTGATGGAAACATTGATGTATATAAAAAGCAGCAAAAGAGCCTGAAACATATTCAGCATATTCAATTACCGCTGGAAGAAATCTGGCAACGTAAGCCGGTGGTCATTAAATCGAATACTCGTAATGCATTTGTAACAACCTTTCCGATTTTATTGAAAGATGCAACGGTTAAGCAGCAGCTGCAGGCTCCCAATGGTGATATATATCAGGTAACAAGTGAAAAAGCGCTTGTGAAAAAATACAACCGCTATACAAATAAAAATGACAAAGGATGGGAGATGATTTATCAGAACATTCCCTTTTCAGATGGGATTTTTGAAATCGTGGAGTTGAGTAATGGTAAATATCTGTTATTTATATTCAACATCGGCAAAAAAATGATTGTTTTACTGAATATAGATACCGGCCATAAAACAAGTTTGACATTCAACGAATATAAACATCAGGCTCATTCAGTATACAAAGAATTTATTTATATGAATGATAGCTTTTATCATCAAAATAGAGAAACCAATGATATCTGGCGCATTGGCGTTGACGGAACGGTTGAACTGAGCAAGCCACAGGATGCCTCTGTTTTTACCGCTAAAAAAGCAGAGAAATACACACTGCCCAAACAGTATTCAAAAGGTGTTTTCAAAAAAATAAATGATGTCTATATCAATGAAAATAATAACCTGGTTTTTAATAAACACGAATTGCTGTTGAAAAATCACCAGTATATAAAATTGGATATAACAAGGAACACCACCAGCATCATAGGTTCAACGAAAATCAATCCGAATGAATTTGTTTTTAATGATGGCAGTTCTGTTGAAGTAAACAGATCCGGAATGCTTATCCTTAAAAGCAGTAATGAAAATATTCCGTTGATCTATATACCATCTATTCTTGATGTAACATTGGGTGTAGCAGCAGGGGATGATTTTGCGGGCAATACCTATTATCATAAGGAAAAGCAGTTCGAGATTATATTAAAAAATCCGGGTTCGCAGCCCCTGGCAGTAGTGAAATATATTCAGGATTGCACACAAATGGGACTTGCCTATTCAAAAAATATTGTAGACGGATGGCCTGCATCAATCATGAAACATGTGAATGATGTCTACGCGGCAGGTGTCAGAAAAGAATTGGAAAATCTTGGCGCGTCTGTAGAAATTAAGGCCATGCAGAATAAAGATGCAGAACTGAAAACAATGAATCCGCTGGTTTTTTATGATAAGTACATTCAGGCTTTTATAAATACAATTCAATCCAATGGAGCTAAGCATTAATCCTTATCATAAAAATAATTATCCGATAGGAGGTATACTCATAAAGCATACCTCGATAAGACATTGGATGGCGGAGATTCAGCGGATGCATTTAATGCTGCAAGAGATTACAATCTATCCTATTCCAGATACGACAGCGAATTCTATTTGGGGCTGTTTGCTTATTTATTCCGGCAAGATAGATACAGGTAATCTTGGCAGGAATGAATTATGTCAAATGGTTGCGGCGAATTTATTCATACCTGAAAAAACAATTTTATTTCCGTCTGTTACTGAAAAAGAAATTGAAGCGAAGTTTGCAGCCGAAAAGTATATCATGCATCCGCATTTCGGCATGGTGGAGTTGACAGAGGTGTTTGATGTCGCGGCATACATGCATATACCCGAAAAAGATACGATTGCTATTACAGTACCTGAAAGTGGAGTGTTTATTCCGCAATCAATTAAAAGTTTTCAGATAAGATCGTTATCAGCAGAAGAAGTGCTAAAGAATCTGGAAGAAAATATTTTTCCTCAGCAAAAAGAATTAAAAGAAGAGCCTTTAAATATATTCGAAAAAATTAAGCTGGGCTTTTATAAACTTTTATTTTCAATTGGTAAGAGTACGAACCAAAGTCAAAGTAGCAGTAATCAGTCGTATGTCAATCAAAATAAGCATTCATCTGCCGATGGTTTATTTGCTAAAATAGAGTCCTGGTTCCAGCGGATCTCCAATACACGTTGGTCTAGAAAGATTCAGGAAGATTTTGAAAGCCTGGAAAAAAGAAATCAGAAGCAGATCAATAAGCTGATGGATTTATTTAAAAATAATCCGGAAGAAGCTCTCAAATATGCTATTCCGCTTGATGAAAGAGGCACATCAAGAGGAAGTGATAAATCTCCTCTTGATTTGTCGAAGCGCTGGCTGGATTTATCATGGCTGCAGAGTCCGCAAAATCGAGGTGGTGGTACAGTGGATCTGGGTAATCATTATTATGATTTGCAACGACAATATTATGAAACAGCACAGGCATTGCTTGATAAAAAGGATTATCAGAAAGCGGCCTTTGTATATCTGAAATTATTGAAGAATTATCATTCTGCTGCTCAGGCATTAGAATCAGGTAAATACTATCAGGAAGCTGCAACAATTTATATAAAACATGCCAATAACAAAGTTAAGGCTGCTGAATGTTATGAAAATGGAAAGATGACACATGAAGCCATTAAGCTTTATACGGAATTGAATGAAAATGAAAAGGTGGGAGACTTATATGTTTCAATCAATCAATCTGGGCGGGCAAATCATTATTACGAAAAAGTGGTTGATGATTATAAAGGGCGAAGTCAATATGTAAAGGCCTCATTGATATACAAAAATAAAATCAGAAATACGACGCAAGCCCAAAGCTTGTTGTTAGAAGGGTGGCGAAGCAATAGAGATGCATCCAATTGTCTCAATAATTACTTCGCAAATATTGCAGACATAAAAGAATTAAAAAATGAAATTCACGCTGTATATCAAAATGAAATAAATGAACATAATAGTGAAACATTTTTAACCGTACTTGAGCATGAATATGCTAAATCGAATGAGCTTGCCGAACCTGTGAGGGATATTGCGTATGAAATAATAGCTAAAAATATTCAGTCGAATCCATCTTTATCTTCTTTATTAAAAGGATTTAATAAAAAAGATAATCAGTTGCTAAAAGATACGCTGCGCTATAAGCAAAACAGAAAAGCAAAGTAAATTACCTGGCCTGATAGGTAATCTGTCTTAAGATTTCCCACCACCTCAGGTCTAAATTTTCTTTATTAAACTTCATAAGGGAAACAATAACCACATTGTGTTTGGGATTAATGTAGATCTGCTGCCGGTACATTCCCAGGGCCATGTAATCACCAAGTTCTTCATCACCAATAAACCAGCTGTTGTTGTAGCCTACATCTTCACCCAGGCTATTCACTGGTGTGGTTGATGCTTTTACCCAGCTGCTGTCAATAATCTGTTTTCCGTTCCATTTACCACCGTTCATGTATAAAATCCCGAACTTGGCATAATCCTGGGCAGAGCCTGCAAATGCACCAATAGCGCGGGTATGATGTGTTTTGTAATCGTAGCCCCAGATGGATGAATCACAGGTACCAATTTTTGACCAGATATGATTTGAAAAATACATATGCAGATCCTGTTTGGTTGTCCGCTCTATAATTAAACCCAGCAGTGTATAATTGATATTCATGTATTCAAAACACTCACCTGGTTTTGCATGAAAGACCAGGGTAGGCAATACATTTTCAACTTTGCCATAGTATGCATCTGCCACGTTCGGAACTCTCATTTTGAGTCCTGATTTCTGGTTTAGCAGATGGTTAATTGTTAATGTATTGAAGTTTTCGTGATAGTTAAGTTCCGGCAGGTAATCTTTCACCAGATCATTGATTGATTTTATATGACCTTCTTTTAGGGCAATCCCAAGGCAAGCTGATACAAATGATTTTGAAATTGAAAAGGAGGGTACCGGATTGTATGAACGGATTTTCTTGTCTGTATACTGATAAAGAATACTATCGTCTTTAATCACCAGAAAGTATTTTGCCTTTTGATTTTCCAGAAAATTATCAAGCGGCAAGCGGATCAATGGTTCTTCAGATGTCCAGTTGGTTACGTAGAAAGGCTTATTAACGGCAGCTGCTTTAAATTCATGACAGGTATCTGCAGTTTTTACAGTCTCATATTTAAAACGGTTTACATCCTTTTCATCGGGCACAATATAGAAATATGCCTGACGTGTCATACAACTTTTAAAGCAGATACAACAGAGAATGAATAAGACCGTCTGGCTGAATCTCGAAAGGGACATTTTTACACAAATTTATGTGTGTTTTAATTTATAAATGTACGTTAAAGTTACTATCCTTTTTGTGTATTTTATAATTTAAAGAGCCTATAATTTATAAAGCCTATCCTTGTATAAGGATAGGCTTTATAATGTGAATATTGATTCCGAAATAGTAATTTTTTGAGGTTTATTCTGTTTTGATTAGTTTAAACATCGCATATTCATTTCCATGATAAACCCGGATCAGATACATACCTGGTTTCAGACTTTCACCAATTAAAATTTCCGTATTCGTTGATTGATTTTTATGGGTTTCGACCAAAACACCTTTTATATCAGAAACTTCTATTGTAACAGGCAAGTTATCCGTTGCATGAATGATTAATTTGGATGCTAACTGACAAGGGTTTGGATAAAGGGCGTAGCCCGTTTCTGATTCAGGTAAAAGCACAGGTGTTGTAATTGCAACGGTTTGTGTAGTGCTGGCATAAATATTTGTTTCAGTGACAGAAACAGTTCCGGAGGAACTTCCAAAATTCACTGTAATTTCACTGTTATCTGCACTGGTTGATACAATGGTAGCGCCGGCAGGGACATTCCAAACGATCTGGTCATTTGGATCTGATGGAAGAAATGAATAGACAACATCGGTTTGATTTGCTGTAACGCTAGCAGGACCTGTTATAGAAGATGGGGTTGGTGCCTGGCCAACATCAATGATTACGTTGTCGCTTGATGTTCCGCAGCTATCACTTGTGATTGTCCACATGAATTCATTGATGCCCGGGCTTAAATTTGAAACAATGCTATTGAATTTGTTTGCATCAGCAAAAGTACCTGCACCATTTACTAGTGTCCATGTTCCTGTATTCCCTGTAAATGGTTGAGCGGCAGCAAACGTTGCTGAACTGGTTGCAATATGCTGGTCTGGGCCTGCATAGGCGGTAACAGAGTCAACATGTACATCCATAGATACACTTGCCAGACAGGTTGCATTCGAAATTGTAACAACATATTTACCATCCAGTGCCGCTATATATTCCGCATTGGTTGCATTATTTATTGGTGCAAAAGCATAATACCATTGGTAGTTTGGAGATGAACCGGAAGCAGATGCTGTTAACGTAACTCTGTTACCTTTACAAAATAGAGCTGAGCCTTGCGCAGCAACCGTTAATGCAGGTGGCGTGCAGGCAATGGTATCCATAATGATTGTGCCCATCAGTGAAGCATCCTGCCAGGTATTATCTGTTGCCGGTGTCCACGCTATTTTAGCATTCCTGGTGCCGGAATCATTATCATTCACCATTACTTCAAATCCTTCGAAGCTGGCTAGATTGGGAACAGTAATGCCTAAAGTGCTCCAGGGTATTTTAACCTCCATGGTATAACCTGTTGCCGTGCAGTTATTATTGCAACCTTTCGTTATTCCGTGGCTGGTTTGTGCAAATGCAACACCTGCAGTGGCATTATGCTGGTATTCGCTAATTGTATTATTGTTCCACCCAAAAGCATATTGAAATTGTTTCGGTCCATAAGAAACCGTTTTTAAATTTCCAGCATCAAAATAAATTTCAATACCGTCGTTATTGTAAACAGCAGCATTGTTATTATATAATTTAGAATCAAGCACATCAACCAATACATATAAATTTGTATTGTCATAGGTTGCTTTCCATGTTGCAGATAAATTAGCAGCGGATGTTACAGAACCAATAAGAACTTTATTCAGGCTAATGGCAGGGTAATTATTCCAGAGCGGGTCGGTGAGTCCATCTATAACAGGTGTATCGGTGATAGAATATACCGGTTGTGCTACATAAATTGAGATACCTTTTGAGGTAGCCTTTTCATTCTGATCAGTACTTGCGGTAGCTTTCAGGGTGTACGTGCCTGCAGCAAGGTTACTGACAGTAATGGTATAAGGACTGCTGGCGGATGAACCAATAAGAACATCATTGGCATAAAAGCTCACATCAGTAATATTTCCGGTAACAGCAGTCGCATCTGCAGTAATTGTAATAGCATCACCTTTTTTGAATGCAGTTCCTTTGGATGGACTTATTATTGCAATAGTAATATTATTTGAACTTGAAGAACAACCCGATGGCAATGAACTAAATGATTCAAGAATAGCCATTTGCGGGGAATCGATATAAGAGCTGCCTGATTTTTTAGGTTCAATGCTTGTTATATATGTACCCCACGCCGGACCGCCGGCCCAGTAAGTTCCTCCGACACAATTCTGTTGCAAATAGGTTAAAAAATTATTCAACAAGGTATTCCAATTGTCCAGGTCACTGTTGTTAGGAACTCCGTATTCACCTACAATTCCTTTTAAATTATTTGCATTAAGCCAGTTAACAAAAGGGGTGATGTAGGCAACACCAGTATTGGCATTAGCGCCTGCACCGGCAACCGTTACATTATTGTTTTTATATTGTCCCGATTGATCGCTGTCAAAATATTGATGTGCTTCGAAGACCAGATTATTTGCCGGGTCATCTAAATTAACCAGATTTGAATTGTATTGTGTCCAGGTACTACCTTTAGACCAGTTATCTCCTTCAACCAGAATCACATGAGAATTATCTATCGTACGAATACCATCGATGCCTGCCTGAGCGATTGTAAACCAGCTTACACTGGCTAAATTGTGTGGCTCATTCATCAGGTCAAATGCCCATACAGCAGGTTCATTTGCATAATGTGATGCTAATTTTGTCCAGACATCTTTAAAATTATCAACCGTTGGGCCGCCTGTACTTCCTATAACTTTGCCTCCTTCAGGATAACGGCCGTAATTATGTAAATCCAGAATGATAGACATATTTCTGGATGAAGCATTTGCTACAATACCATCAATAACCGCCAGATAAGTGGGATCGAGATCTCCTCCTAAAATCGGTTGTATCCTTTCCCATAAAAAGGGAACGCGTATCAATGACAGACCTTTACTTTGAAAATAATCTAATTCAGCTGCTGTCGGTACAAAATAATTTACACCAGCTTTACCAGGTAAAACTGTAGGGCCAAATTCCAGACCTGCTAAATTGACGCCATAATTAGAAGTTTGAGTGAATGCTTTTCCAACGGTTAAAATGAATAAGCAAAGGAGTAATACATGTTTGAAGGAATGGTTCATAGAGAAAGTTTTTAACCAAACGTTATAAGTATTGTGTACTTAAATGTTTGTTTAGTGATAATTTAAATATAGTAAATATTATTTGTAAGAGTGGTAGTTAAAAAGGAATAAATTTGTAATGTCTTGTTTTTTAATGTTTTGTGTATTTATCGAAATGGGAAAATTAGCGTGATATATATTCATGTTTAAACAAGTAAAATTGATTCTGATTTTAATGAATACTGAGTATATTAACACAGATTTACAGACTAAATGAAAAAACTGATTCATACACTTTCTAAGGCAGGGCTAAATGGATTTTTCTTTTGTTTACTGGGAGCTGTATTGCTGGCTTCTCAATTTCCACATTTGGGTGCTGAAAACAGTGTAATACCATTTTCAAAAATTGCTACGTATGGTGTGGCGATTATCTTTTTCTTTTATGGCTTGAAATTAAGTCCGCAGAAAATGAAGGAAGGACTTTTTAACTGGCGTTTGCATGTACTTATCCAGTCGACCACATTTATCATATTTCCGATGGTTGTATTAGTCTTACAATATTTCTTTGCTGCCGGACAAGGAGCTTCGGTTCTGTGGTTGGGAATATTTTATTTAGCTGCCCTGCCATCTACCGTATCGTCCTCGGTGGTTATGGTTTCCATTGCAGATGGAAATATTCCAGCCGCTATATTCAATGCCAGCATCTCCAGCATTCTGGGAGTGTTTATTACTCCGATCTGGATTACGCTGCTTATGGGAAGTGAATTTGGGCAAATAGATACTTCTGATGTGATTATAAAGCTTTGTATCCAGGTAATTGTTCCTGTAACCGGTGGTTTGCTGTTACACAAATGGCTGGGATTTCTTACAGATAAATACAAAGGCTGGTTGAAATTATTTGACCAGACGATTATATTGATCATTGTATTTACTTCTTTTTGCGAATCTTTTGCCGGTGATATGTTTGCATCTTATCCGATATCAGAAATTTTTATCCTCGCAGCAGGCATGTTGGGTTTATTTCTGTTTATTTTCGGAATGATGCATGTACTTTCCACTGCAGTTAAATTGAACCGTGAAGACCGGATCACGTTGTTGTTTTGCGGATCAAAAAAATCGCTGGTACAAGGTGCCGTAATGGGAAAGATATTATTTCCCAATCCCCTCATGCTGGGCGTGATATTGTTGCCATTGATGCTGTATCATGCTTTGCAGCTGGTGGCCAGCAGTATTATTGCTGAAGCCATGTCTATGAAAAACAAACGTCTTTAACTGACTTTTATAGAATTTTGCTATGGGAATAAAAAAACGGAATGCAGCTTCTATAATCTTACAGATGAAGGTCTGTATACTTTTTTTTCTATGGAGTATTTCCTACAGCAGTCAGGCAAAACCATCCATTCAATTGATTGACCCGGAGCATGTGTACGTGATTGACAGTTCTTACTTTCAGGGCTGGGATCCGGTTAAAAAGAAAACATTTGATACACACCGGCTTTTTTTTAAGAACGAACAGGTTGATGTAGACTCCTGGTATACCTTTCAGGTTACAAATCCGGGCAATGAATCCATTGAATGGTATATGGTTTCTTATAATTATGGAATCGATAAAATTGATCTGATCTCAGTTGATGATGAAGGCAGGGAACTTGAGTATCTTTTCAGGGATACGACCAGCGTGTATCAACGTACCATCCAGCATAAGCAACCAGTGTTTTTTATTCGATTGAAACCCGGACAAACAAAAACATATTACCTGAATATAAATAACGAAACAAGCTACAACTATGTATTCGCCATATATTCCCATCAGAAATTCTTCACGCATTTTTTCATGGAGTATATTCTGTACGGTCTCTTTTATGGATTCCTGTTGTTTGTATTGTTGTATAGCCTGATGCACTATATCCTGCTGCGGGAGAAAGTTGTACTGTTTTATTGTTTGCTGATTGCGTCTCAATTTGTGCATATGCTTTTCAGGGATGGCAATGGATTGTTTCTATTGCTGGATTATACCGAACATGCAGATCTGATCAAGAATATATCACGAACATTTTTATGCATCAGCTTATTGATGTATACAACCTACTTCTTAAAGATAGATGTAAAAAGCAGACTGTTTAAATTCAGCGTAGCATTAATTGTTTTCCGGATCATCTATATGTTTGTTATGCTGCGTGATACCACCATGCTGACTTTCCATATAGAAATGTTTTTCATTTTATTCTGTACTTACCTGGCCATCAAATCCTATAAGAAAAATAAAGATACCCGCTATATGGCCATAGGCTTGATTATTTTAAGTATCTCATATTTTATTTTTTATTGTTCGATCAATATTGTATCACCGTTATTAACAGCTGTGGGCTTCTTTGCTATTTATTATGGTGTTGCCGGTCAGTGTATCTTCATGACACTCGCTTTAACAGAACGGTTCAAACGTTTAAAACTGGAGAGCTATAAACAGCAGCAAATGAATAAAGAGCTGGAGCAAATGGTTGAAAAGAGAACCGAGCTTATTGCTGTGCAGAACAAACAACTGGAAGAACGTTCTGAAGAACTGAATCTCTTTTTATATAGTGCATCACATGACCTGAAAGGGCCTTTAAAGACGATTGAAGGCTTATGCAACATCGGTATTACAGATACTGAAATCAGTCACCCGGAAATTTATGGGTTGATTAAAAAGAAACTGAAAAATCTGGAATCCAATATTTCCGATTTGAATCTGGTGACAAAATTAAAAAATGAAAATTTACCCGAAGTTAAAATAGACTTTGATGCCATACATGCGGAGATCGTAGAGCGCTTCAGGTTTTATGAAGGTTTTTCGGAATTGAACATTCATTATACCAATACGTTTAAATCATCTTTATATGCGGATCTGTTTTCTGTTAAATGTATTTATCAGAATATATTTGAAAACGCCTTAAAGTACAGGGATTCAGCTAAAGGTCCGGAATTGAATATAACCATATCGGAAGCAAACGGTTTTGCTGTTTTGAACATTCAGGACAATGGCTTAGGAATTTCTGAAAAAGTGAAACCTAAAATTTTTGAAATGTTTTATCGCGGTAATGAAAAATCGCAGGATGATACCGGCTTGGGTTTATTCATTGTTAAACTTGCCGTAGAAAAACTGCAGGGCAGGATTGAAGTGGAAAGCGAAGAAGCCATGGGGACTTCCTTCACCATCTTTATTCCCTTGATAAAAAACAAGGAGTAAGTAAAAGCTTACTCCTTGCGTACATTGATTATTGTTTTAATAACTGAACGTTTGCGATCAGTTTTACTTCATCACTTACCAAAACACCACCAGCTTCAGTAGGAGCGTTCCAGGTTAAACCGAAGTCTTTACGATTAATTTTTCCTGTAACTTCAAAGCCGGCTTTAGTATTGCCCCATGGGTCTTTTGCTGTGCCACCATATTCAACAGCAAGTGTTACTGTATTTGTAACGTCTTTGATGGTAAGATCACCTGTCAATTCAAAGCCATCGCCTTTTTTAGAGAACTTAGTTGATTTGAAGCTTAGCTTCGGGAATTTTTCAGTATCAAAGAAATCACCGCTTTTCAAGTGTCCATCGCGCTGCTCGCTGTTGGTGCTGATAGAAGCTGTATTAGCTTCAAACGATATGTTTGCGTTTTCAAATGTATCTCCGGCTTCAACAGCACCGCTGAATTCAGTGAAACTACCTGTAACGGTTGTAATAACAAGGTGTTTTACTTTGAATTGAATTTCAGAGTGCGATGCATCGATTATCCAGTTTGTAGTTGCCATAATTGTAGGTATTTAGTTTTTTGAATTTTGAATTTTGAATTATGAATTATGAATTATGAATTATGAATTATGAATTATGAATTATGAATTATTTACTGATTACTGTCTACTGACTACTAGTATAGTTGATTGTTCCGTAGTCGCCATTGAAGAAGTCTCTGTAGGCATGGGCGATTTCCAGGCGGCTGTTCATGACAAAGGGTCCTTCCGCATAGATTTCTTCGGTATAAGTTTCCCCTCCAAATAAGATAATATCAATTTCTGTGATATTGTTATTGGTAAAGGTTATTGTTCCGTTATCTTTTCCGAATGCAAGGATCTCGCTTTTACCCACGGTTTCTCCATTGATTGCCGCTTCATCTGAAGGAACAAAGGCTGCATATTCCAGATGGGCTTTTGTTTCATAAGTAAAGCTTGATTTCGGGTTCAGCCTGATGTGGTAGATGAACTGTTCGGTAAATGTTTTCACCGGAGATCTGTTATCGCCGCATGCACCGATTACAATGCGCATCACACCTGCATCATTAGGTAATAAAGCTTCAGGAATATCGCTTGCCTGTAAGGCCATATAACCGGACTTTTCAGCTTTATTTTTTGCCGGCAGGTTGATCCAGAATTGCAGACCATGCATCACACCGCCGCGTGCCTGAAAATCCGGACTGAAGTGCTCATCGTGAATGATGCCGTTACCGGCATTCATCCATTGTGCACCACCGGCTTCAACAATACCATGTCCGCCGTTGCTGTCAAAGTGTTCCAGCGCGCCGCTGAATATATAACTAAAAGTTGCAATGCCGCGGTGCGGATGCGCAAACTGTCCGTTCGGAGCTGCAGGCGTTTTCGGTTTCTGAACAGTAGGATATAAGTGATCCAGAAATACAAACGGACCCACTGCATCAATATATCGGTTTGGTACCAGGCGGTTCACTAAAAGTTCTCCAACTTTGGAATTGATACCGCCATATTTTGTTACGATTGCCTTTTCCATTTTCGTAGTCCTTTTTTTCAAAACAGGTAAAGCGTTTTTACTTTCTCTTTTTGTTGATACAAAGTAACAGCAGAAAATGCAGATGCGGATTGATAAATGACAAGAAAGAGACTTGATAAATGTCAAGAGTAAGCCGGAGGCTTAAAGCTTAAAGCTAAATGCTAAAATTCCAAATAGCAAAAAACAATTCCAAACGGAGGATGACAATTTAAGGTGAAGATAGAAAATGGTTTAATCCTGTAAATCCATAAATCTTAAAATCTTGATTCTGACAAAAGGACTTTCAGCCTTAAGCCTTCGGCTTACTTCAACGCTTTTTTCCGTATTCTACTAAACGTCTCGGCGGTGATGCCCAGGTAAGAAGCCAGCATAGTTTGTGGGAAGCGCTGCAAAAAATCGGGGTGATGTTTTAGCAGTTCAAGAAAACGTTCTTCGGCAGTAAGGCTTAGCGCATCGTGAATTCTTTTTTGTGAAGCAATAAAATTACGTTGATCCATCATGCTGATCATTTTACCGATTGCAGGTAGATTGGTGCTCAGGTATTGCAGATTTTCAGAAGTGATCAGTAATACTTCTGTATCTTCAAGAGCTTCTATATTGTATCGGGAAGGTGTGAGCATGGTTAAACTCTCGCGGTCACCGATCCACCAGTTTTCAATACCGAAATGCAGGATGTGTTCTCCACCTTTGGCATCCACCGAATATTGACGCATAGAGCCTTGCAGAATGAATGCGATGTATTTGCATACTTCACCCTCCTGTAACATATACTGACCTTTTTTATAGCGTTTGAACGCGAATGCTTTTTGTACCAATTCAAAATCTGCATCCGAAATGGTGGTGGCTGCATACTTGTCAATATAAACTCTGAGTGGGTAGTGCATATTTCTTACTATACTTGTTGGAGAACCCATAAATATATTAAAGATTATCAGTTAATAGCAATAGTTGGAACTGTATAAAAAAGAAAAGGTCTGATATTCTGCAATACCAAACCGTTTCTTTACCTAAATAATTTTATTACTTTTTAAGATATGCCAGTTGCCCCAGGTGGTAAGCTAAATGATTGGTTCTGCTGATCAGCACATTTAATTTATTTCTATGTGGCTCCTTCAGAAAATCTTCGTGTGAAACGGATGTATGTTTCGATAGCCATTCTTCAGACCTAAGCTCATTGAAATGATTCGTCAGTACGGCCATTACTGTATTCCAGTATAATCTCAGATCATCGACGGACGGTTTTTCAAGTCCTGATTTATCCGGATTTTTCAGAAAAGGTTCATCCAGTTGCGGATACAATCTGTCGCCAAGTCCGAGCAAAGAAATCATAGCGTCGTGCACGGCTGTGAGGTGACCTAATAAATAGGTTCCGGAATTTCTACCGGGAGCGGTCTCCTGAATGATAACTTCGTTGCTTAAGGATTTGATGAGTTTGTCGGCTCTGCTTGCTTGTGTATTCCAGGCATCTAATGCCATTTTTACAAATAATGTGTTTTCTGTTGTTTCCATGTTAAAAAAGAGATTCTACTTCCTGACAAATTATTTACAGAAAAGGTTCGGATAGCTTAAAGCTGAATGCCTAACGCTTCTTGCATTTCGCATTGGGCTTTAAGCCTTAAGCTTTTTTATTAGAAAATTAAACGCTAAAATTACACACTACATCTATTTAGTAATACCAATGAACCGCATCGACAGGCTTTTAGGGATTATCACCTTGTTGCAGACAAAGAAATTTATCACGGCAGAAAAGATTTCAGAGAAATTTAAAATCAGTAAGCGTACGGTTTATCGGGATGTGAAAGCAATTTGTGAACAGGGAATCCCTGTGGGTGTGGAACCATTGAAAGGTTATTTTATTGTTGACGGTTATTTTCTACCACCGGTATTATTTAATAACGATGAGGCCAACGCTTTGCTCTTGACAGAATCTTTGGTAAAAGGTTTTGCAGATAAATCAATCATCAAGCATTATTCCAATGCACTGGATAAAATCAAAGCTGGGTTGAAACAGGTAGACAAAGATAAATTGGAGAAAATGCAGGATACCATTAAGCTGCAACTGCCGGCGCGTCTCGAAAACGACTTCGAATATTTATCCATCTTACAGGCAACCATTTCAGATAAGAAAATTATTCATATACAATATAAGAGCAATAAAGAAGAACATAGCAGCAGGGAAGTTGAACCGATCGGATTAATTTTTTATGCATTTAGCTGGCACCTGATTGCCTGGTGTCATGAACGTAAGGCATACCGGGATTTTAAAGTATCCCGGATTATTAAAGTAAAGAATACAGAGCAACCATTTAAAAAGAATAAGCATATCGAACTGGCCGAATATATGAAAGAGCTGCCGGTAAATTATTAAAAACGAATTACTTTGCTCAACCTTTGAAGAACGCTCTAAGGGTGGAGCGTCATCAGATATTTGCCGATTATTTATTTTTGTAATTTTTTCAAAAGTGGTGACATAGGGTTGTCACCGGGTAGTTTTTTCTTTGTGTTATTATTAAACGATTCACATACAAAAACTACATTTTATGGAACTGATCCCGATCTTTTTAAAGGAATTTGAAGCAGAAGCTCTTACAACCCGCAATATGCTGTCCCGCATTCCCGACGATAAATACGACTGGCAGCCACATCCCAAAAGCATGACCATTCGCACATTAGCTACGCACATTGCCGAACTTCCAACCTGGGTGAGCCTGGCATTAACAACCGATGGACTTGATTTCGCTGCAGAACCTTATAATCCAACCATCATAAATACGACCAAAGACTTGTTGGCATTGCTTGAAAAAAGTCTGGCCGAAGGCAGGGCTGAACTTATTCCGGCGAATGAAGTAAAGCTTACCGAAAACTGGACCTTGCGTAATGGTGATATCATTTATAGCGTGCAGACAAAGCATGAAACGATCCGTCATGCATATTGCCAAATGGTTCACCATCGTGCACAGCTGGGTGTTTACCTACGCCTGTTGAATGTACCAATTCCTGGTAGCTACGGACCGAGTGCTGACGAAAACTAATTAGAATTAAGAGTTATGAATTATAAATTATGAATTTTCTAAATCATAATTTATAAT
>JAGKWN010000001.1 GCA_021151805.1 Cytophagaceae bacterium
ATTATGAATTATGAATTATGAATTATGAATTATGAATTATGAATTATGAATTATGAATTATGAATTATGAATTATGAATTATGAATTATGAATTATGAATTCATATCACTTATGGTTTTTCTGTTTTTTGAATGAGCATCTTATTTATGATCCGCCGCGGCGAAATGAATTGAAATTTACTTCAATTCATAATTTATAACTCATAATTAAACAAGCGCTTTCCATAAGGCGTCTGTTGGAGGTGGGGCAGACAAAGTCATTCGTTCACCTGTTACAGGGTGGTCAAACATAAGTTTGTAGGAGTGTAAACAAATTCCGCCATCGGCATTGCTTCGGGGAGCACCGTATTTCAGGTCGCCCTTGATGACACAGCCGATACTGGCCATCTGGCATCTGATCTGGTGCGAACGTCCGGTAACGGGCCTTACCTCAACTAAAAAATAACGATCGCTTGCTTTTTGTAAGGTATAACTAAGTTCACAGTACTTACTGTCTTTTACTTCCTTCAGGTGTGCTTTAGCAATATTTTTCTGAGCATCTTTTGTTAACCAGTGAACCAGTTTTGCCGAAGCAGGATTGGGCTTGCTACCCGTAATCATCAGATACGTTTTCTGAATTTTTTTATCGGCAAACTGTTTGTTCATGCGCTCAAGCGCCTTCGATGTTTTAGCCAGCAGTACAAGTCCGCTCACAGGTCTGTCTATCCTGTGTATGACGCCTGCAAAGACATTTCCGGGCTTATTGTATTTCTTTTTAAGATATTCTTTTACGAGCTCGGATAATGGCTTATCACCTGTATGATCACCCTGTACAAGAACACCGTTTTTTTTATTCACTGCAATTAAATGATTGTCTTCAAAAACAACAGAAAATGCAGATTCAAATTCTTGTATAGGATCAGCTAACGGATCTTCAGGGCCTAGTAGCATTCGTTTTCGTTTGGAAAATTTTTAGACTTCACATCTTCAATATAAGATGTAACGGCAGTGCTGATCGTTTTCTGCAGGTTGGCATAAGTTCTCAAAAACCTTGGATGAAATTCATTATTGATACCAAGTAAATCATGTGTTACCAATACCTGACCATCTACGTCAGCACCCGCGCCAATACCAATTGTTGGAATCTGTAGACTGGCAGTAACTTTTTTCGATAGTGCAGCCGGTATTTTTTCCAGTACTACACCAAAGCAACCGCTTTGCTCAAGCACAATCGCATCTGAAAGTAACTTGTTTGCTTCTTCTTCTTCTTTTGCCCGTACCACATACGTGCCGAATTTATATATCGATTGCGGCATAAGGCCAAGATGGCCCATTACAGGGATACCGGCGCTAATAATGCGCAATACAGATTCTTTAATTTCTACGCCGCCTTCCATTTTAACAGCGTGTGCGCCTGATTCTTTCATGATCCGGATAGCACTGCGCAAGGCTTCAGAAGAATTGCCCTGATACGAACCGAAAGGAAGATCCACAACAACAAGGGCTCTGTTAATGGCGCGGATCACAGAAGAAGCGTGATAAATCATCTGGTCCAGCGTAATAGGTAATGTTGTCTCATGCCCTGCCATTACGTTTGAAGCAGAGTCGCCAACAAGTATTACATCTATGCCCGCAGCATCTAAAATTCGAGCCATTGAATAATCGTATGCTGTTAACATAGAAATTTTTTCACCACGGTTCTTCATTTCCTGAAGTTGGTGGGTCGTTACTTTTTTAATTTCACTTTTGGCAGTGGACATAGTATATTTTAAGAATATTTTTGATAAAATTACTATTATTTTTTCATTCGGATGGACTATTATTCGAATAACATACGTATAATCATCCTGTAGCTATGGAATTTACTTATATTTTATGAAGGGAAAAAGCGATTATTTATCTCTATATATTGACAAAACGGGGGTTTGTCAATATATAAAATGCAATTCAGATGCTTTTGGAGAAATAATTGATACCAAAAATATTGAAGGCAAAGATCTTAAATCAATTTTTCAAGGCAGTAAATTTTCAGAAACACTGCAGGCCTGTTATGATATAAGCAATCACGGTAAAGATTTCTGTGAGCATATTGATGTACACCAATATGTACATTATCTTATTTCTTTTCAGCCTGTAGAATCCGGGGATATAAGCCTGATCATAACGATTCGACTTTCGGATATTTCTAAAAAAATTGATCTGCTGAAAAATAATTACGAATCATCTTTGAGCCAATCTAAAGTTGGCTTGTGGGTTTGGTACGATATGACCAATGACAAATCGTGGTGGTCAGATTCATTTTTAAATCTACTCGGTTACAAGCAAGATGAGGTTGATCCCAGCATGAAGGCTTTTATGCAAATGATTCATCCGGAACAAAAGGAAGATTTTATCGAACGCATGCGGGCATTGTATGGTTCTCTTGACCGGTATGAAGAGATTGAAGTGAAGCCGAGGGTTGAATTTAAGGTGCAGACTAAACAAGGGACATACATTGATTTGTTGTTCACAGCAAATGCTGTAAAGAATGAAAAGAATGAACTTATCAGGTTTTCAGGCACGGTAGTGGATATCGGTCAAATGAAGATCATTGAAGAAAAGCTGCTGAAAAGTGAGGCAACGCTGCACCTGGCGCTTGATGCCGCAAATATGGGTGTGTGGTCGTGGGATATTCATAAAGATCAGATCTTCTGGTCGAATCAGGTGTTGCATATTTTTAACATTGAAAAGGAAGATTTTAAAGGCGACTTTGAGAGTTATCTCAATCTGATTCCTCATAATGAAAGAAGCTTTGTTGAAAATTCCATACAGGAAGTCTTTAAAAACGGATCAGAGGAATTTTCTTTTGAACATTCTATTTATATCCCTGCCGGGAATAAAAAAATCGTTTTCTGTAAAGGAAAACTCTACAGAGATGAACAGGATGTTCCGCACCGTATGACAGGTGTAGTCATTGATGTGAGCCAGGAGAATGATCTGAAAACACTATTGGGCCAGACCAGGGGACGTTATAAATCGGTCATAGAATCGATGGTTGAAGGTGTGATCATTCTTGATAAATCGGGGAAGATCATAGATCACAATAAAGCAGCGCTTGTTATCATTGGATATGAAAATCTGGAGCTCATTGGCAATGATTTATCATTCGGGCCAGGTAAAGCAATCAGAGAAGATTTTTCATTATTTCCTTATGAAGAATTTCCCGGAACAAAGACTTTGCTTACCGGAGAACCTTGTAAGAATATTACGCTTGGCTGGGTGAAACCTTCCAAAGAAATTATTTGGTTAAGCATTAATTCAGAACCTGTATTAGACGAGAGTGGAGTATTGATTGCTGTAGTATGTTCTTATTTTGATGTCACTGAAAGATATAATTCAATTCAGGATCTGCAGGTAAAGAACCGCCAGCTGGAAGATTTTGCTCATATAACATCGCATAACCTGCGGTCGCCGATCAGTAACCTGAGTATATTGCTCGATTATTTTGAAGCGGCAAAGAATGAAACAGAAAGACAGGAATATTTTGCAAATTTAAAACATGTTTCTAATAGTTTGCTTTCTACTATACAGGTGTTGGCAGAGGCCCTTAAAATCCAGCGTGACTTTGTAGATGATGAGATAGAACTGAGCTTTCAGGAGACATTAGAAAGTGTATCGGGCTTGCTCTCCGGCCAGATCAAAGAAGCAAATGTTGCATTTGAGGTTGATTTTTCGAAATGCGATAAATTGTTTTATTCTCAGACTTATTTGCATAGTATATTTATTAACTTGATTTCCAACGCAATCAAATACCGTTCTCCACAAAGGGAAACCATTATTAAAATTGATTCGTATAAATCGGATAACGGTAAGGTTGTATTGAAAATCTCTGATAATGGAATTGGAATTGACATTGAAAAAAATCAACATAAGATTTTTGGGTTATATAAAACGTTCCATGCAAATAAAGACTCCAGAGGGGTTGGTCTTTATATGACAAAAAGGCAAATAGAAACTCTTGGCGGAGCAATTTTTGTTGAAAGCAAAATTAACGTGGGAACAACTTTTACAATAATTTTTTAATTAGAATGGTATGAAAGATAAAGCTACTGTCTGCGTAATTGATGATGATGAAATATTTCAGTTTATCACAAAAAAATCTTTTGAAAGATTGCACAGAAATGACGACTTGTTATTTTTTCAAAACGGAGAAGATGCATTAACCTATATGAAGGGTGCATTAACGGGAGACAATCCAAAACCCGATGTTATTTTTTTAGACATCAATATGCCAATCATGGATGGCTGGGATTTTTTAAATGAACTGCAAAAATTAAACCAGACAAACGCCGCGCTTCCTAACATATACATGGTTAGTTCATCCATTGATGATAAAGATTTAATTAAATCAAAAAGCTTTCCTATTATTACAGATTATATTGTAAAACCAATCAAGGATGTTAATATTAAAGAAATATTAAACGGACTAAATTGAAGTAAAAGCATCACACTTAAATATGGTAGTAATAATAGATCCGGTTTCAAAAAAAGAATTAAAAGAATCAGGAACGGGTTTATTAGACGAAAGCGGAAAAGTTGTGTATCCCATGCACAACGGGGCTTTCCGCTTGGTCTCTGATAATAATTATACGGCCAACTTCGGCCTTGAGTGGAATACCTTCCAGAAAACACAAATAGATAAATATTCAGGCAACACAGTTTCGGAAGAACGTTTTTTTGCGCAGACACGCTGGACAAAAGATTCGCTTGAAGGTTGCACAGTATTGGAAGTTGGCAGCGGTGCCGGCCGTTTTTCCCAGATTATTCTGGATCACACAAAGGCAGATCTCTATTCGGTAGATTACTCTTCTGCGGTAGAAGCCAATTACAGAAACAATGGTCCCCATACAAGATTGAAGTTGTTCCAGGCAAGTATCTACGACCTGCCGTTTAAAAAAGAATCATTCGATAAAGTAATCTGTTTAGGTGTGCTGCAGCATACACCTGATTTCAAGGCTTCGGTGAAAGCCCTTACAGAAATGGTGAAGCCCGGCGGCGAACTAGTAATCGACTTTTATCCCATCCGGAATGTTTTTACGAAAGTGCATAGTAAGTATATCCTTCGACCTGTATTGAAACGCCTGAAGCATGATACATTGATGTCGCTGATCAGAAAGAATATTAACACATTAATTTCCATTTATACATTCAACAGAAGAATAGGTCTGGGCGTGCTGAATCGCTTTGTCCCCATCTGCGACATCGAGCGTACGTTACCCGCAGGCATGAGTGCTGAGCAGCTGAAAGAATGGATCATACTCGATACGTTTGATATGTTCAGTCCGCAGTACGATGATCCGCAGCGCCTGTCGACCGTGGCAGCATGGGTAAAGGAATTTGGATTAATAGATGTAGATGCAGCCTGGGTAAAATACCACGGCAACCTGGAAGCCGCTACGGTGCGGGCGCGGAAGAAATTATGAATGCTGAATGATCATTTGTAGCACCTTGTTCTCACCATACCATCCCTCGACCCGACCGTGGTCTGTGGCACACAGAACACCAAAGGCAGATTGTGTTAAGAAAGAATCCGGCTCTCTCAGGATTTGCATTCGCCGCGGCGAATCGGCGTCTGCCGCGGCAGACACTTGCTGCTATGCGCCCATCTGGCGCTAGTCTTAGCGAAGCGAGACTAGTGTCAGTTATTTTTTAGTCTTTGACTACATTTTTTTCTTTTGATATTTTCAACACTTGTTTGCGTTGTGCTTTCTCACCATATCCACAAATCAACCTGCTGTTAGCCGCTGTTACAACAGCCGGTGCAGTTTTGATCCGGTACTTTTCCAGAAGTAATGATTGGTAACTGCGGTAGTAAAACAAAATCATACAACAAACCACAATCATATTTTTAATTTTATTAACCTTTGTTAAAATGGTGTAATTGGCCTTCAATAGAGGTTAGCAGAAGACTTTAGCAACATAAACATTGAGGCGCTTTAAAATCAATTTTAACCGGGTTTGCAGATACTTTCTTGGGCCGGCAATGTAATTGCATGTGATGGAGTCAACGTGTCTTACAGTGAATATAAAAAGGTAAATTAATTTTGAGAATAGAAAAAAGAAGACTCCGGGTAGGCTCCCTGTGGTCTCCTCCCTATCTGCTCCCTACCTGCGTGTAGGGTCCTTCGTGAAGATTGTCATTTATGATTTATCATCCGGAAATAACGTTTTATTAACAGTTGTTAATGTTCACCACTTGTTAGCATGCATCACTTGTTGGCGATTACTTACTCTCTCACCGTGCTCTCAAGCTCTTCCGGATTTGCAATCCGGAAGCCAGATAAACAGGATTTATAATCCATTTATTTAACATCACACGTTTTGTCGCTTATCATACCACAACAGTGCGCTTAACCTGCTATTGCTGCTTCTGGTGAAAACCTCGCACGCCCAATCATCTATTGTGCAGCGACCAACAGCCCTAGGATTAACTTGGAAAAGTAATAGAGGTCTGTGTGCCACAGACCCCGGTGAAGCCCAATGCGTATGATGTTAAGGTGCCTGAATTATGAGACTGAATATTACATGAAAATAATGATCCTGACCAATATTCTCTCGTTTTCTATATAGCTTTTAAAGTATACTTATGATATTAATGAACCAATTAAATTTAATATTTGCATTATCAATCTTTTTAATGCTTATTTTGTTCCTAGTCGGAGGAAGGTTATTATTTAATTATAAAAAAAATTCTGGCAAAGAAACCAGTAATTATAATGAAGCGTCTATTTATCAAATGGCTTTTGTTGGGTTGGTTGTATTGATGATTGTGCTGTCAGTCATGGGAAGGATTTTTAAATTCGAATAGTATTAGTTGATACCAGTAACTAATTTAATTAACATCATAGAGTAGTGGGTGGTTGGTCGAAAAGACCAACCACGGCGGGGAAAAGTCAGATAAAAAGGATTTGTAATCCGGCTTTAGATCTTTGAGTACTTTTCGCTATGGGTAGTTTTTTTAGCCAACAATAGCGAAAAGCCTGGAAGTATTCAGAACATGCGTATCCGTTGTTATTTTTTATTTGGCTGTGGAGGAATAATTGTTTTCAGGATGCTATCCAGCTTCACTGTAAACTGTTCCGCGCCATACAGCGACATGTGATCTTCATTCTTGAACATGTCCGCCTGGTATTCATATTCACGCTCATAGTTTAAGATGTATATATCTTTTTGACCGGCAAATTTTTTCAGTGCATTTTCTCTTCTTTTTACTTTATTCAACTTCATGTATTGGTTATATAAATAATATTTGGGTGGAGAGAGTAATACGATTTTAATATTACGTTCCCGGCATTTTTTTATTGCTGCATTTAATTTGATCAAATTCTCCTGGTACCATACTTCAGATTCGTATTGGTGCCGGCCGGAGAGATATTCATTCATGGAAGTTTTTCGGATGAGTGCAGTATCAAAATGAAGTTGCTTGAATCTGGAGTTAGACTCATCTTCAATAAAACCATATTCATTAAAGATTCCATTTCTTCGTTCTGCCTGAGCAGTAAAGAAAATGCGTATGTATTCTTTAAAATTAGAGGAGAGTAAAAAGTAGTCCTTCAACGGCTGACGTTTATCATAATTGTTAACATTATAAAATATTTTATACAGATTGTTTTTATTCCAGTTACCGTCACGTTTTTCTTCCAGGTTATGATAACCCAGTTCAAAGATTACTACTTTTAATTTTGGCAGTTCGTTTATGTATTTGTCGAATAATAAAAAATCAATATTCATTGCGCTTTCCCCGTGAGCCAGCGGTGCAGTTTTATAACTCAGATATCGGGGATTAATGGCTCGCCAGTTTTGCGAAGATCCTAACACAAGTACTTCAATACTGTCCTTGTTGGCTTCAATGTAAGTGTTTTTTGCATTGAATGTATTATTCCTTATGTTGTATTCAACAATACCAAAAGCAATAATTAATGGTACAAGAAAGAGTAAGAACTTTAAAAGAAATTGTTTCATAGCTTAAAACTGAAAGTAAATAAATTGCTGTTCATTTCCTCCAAACCAAAACAATGAAATAATAATACTATAATAAAGCAGCAGGCGCAACGGTCTTCTCCAGCTGCGACCCAAGCTGGCAATAGCATATTGATCGGTTCTTCCCAGCCATTCAATAAAAATAAAGATGAATAAGAAAATAAGTGTTGTTATGGGTAATTCTTCAGGAACCGAAAATGTAGATGTTGAAAATATATTTGTGATATAAACAAACGCTTGTTTTACTGAACTTGCCCTGAAAAAAATCCAGGCGAAAGCAACCATAGAGAAAGTCAGCACCATGCCTGCGAATTCTTTGGCAGCAGGGAAAAGTCGTCCTTCTGCAATTGTGTTCAGATGGCTTCGGTTTTGTTTCGTTAACAGCAACGGCAAAAAGTAAACAGCATTTAATGCACCCCATATAATATAGGTCCAGTTGGCACCATGCCAGAAGCCGCTTGCCAGAAAAATGATGAATGTATTCCTCACTTTCAGCCAGGTATTACCATGACTGCCGCCCAGAGGAATATATAAATAATCTCTGAACCAGGTTGAAAGAGAAATGTGCCAGCGTCTCCAGAATTCTGCTATATCCCTTGAAAAATAAGGAAAATTAAAATTACGCATCAGGTCAAATCCAAATAGTCGCGCAGTACCCAGGGCGATATCCGAGTAACCGGAAAAATCTCCATAGATCTGCAATGTAAACATCAATGCACCCAAGATAAGAGAACTGCCCGAATGTGATGCGGGGTTCTCAAACATCATATTGGCATATTCTGCACAGTTATCAGCAATAACTATTTTTTTAAATAGCCCCCACAGGATTTGCCGCATACCATCTACCGCTTTAGAATAATTGAACTCCCGCTTTGTATAAAACTGTGGCAACATGTGTGATGCTCTTTCGATCGGTCCGGCGACAAGCTGGGGAAAGAAGCTAACGAAAGCAACAAACGTGAGAAAATCTTTTGTGGGTTCTAATCTTCTGTGATATACATCTATGGCGTAGCTCAGACTCTGGAACGTATAAAAACTGATGCCTACTGGTAAAACAATGTTTAATGAACGTATATGCAACTCCTGTCCGAAAAACGAAAATGCTCCGATGAAATTATCCAGAAAGAAATTATAATATTTGAAAAAGCCCAGAAAGCCAAGGTTAACAGCAACACTTGTCCATAAGAGGATTTTGCGGGAAGATTGTTTTTCTATTTTTGAAAATCCGACTCCCACAGAGAAATCGAGTGTAGTGCTGAAGAATACCAGAAAGAGAAACCGCCAGTCCCACCAACCATAGAAAATATAACTGGCAACAATAAGTAAAAAATTCTGAAGCCTTAGATTGAAATTTGTGACAAACCAGTAAAGTATAAATACTATTGGCAGGAATATGGCAAAGTCAATGGAATTAAAAAGCATTCAGTTTGTAGTGTGTCCGGATTGATTCTGCTGCAAGATAATTTAAGTTTTTGGATTTTTGATTATTTCAATCTTATGTACTATATGTTGGAGAGCAAAGGAATAGTTTTTAATAACAATTCAACTCTTCCGGATTTGCAATCCGGAAGCCAGATAAACAGGATTTATAATCCATTTGGTTCTTTGTACGCTTCATCTCATACATTCTATGACAAAACAAAAAAGACCAGCTCATTCAGCTGGTCTTTTCGCCATGGTTAGTAATCACGCATCTCGCCGTGGTTGTGCCTTCGGCCAACCACTCAAGGTAGCATGAGTTAAGAAAGAATTTAGTAAGCTCTTCCAAACACAGCAATATGTTGGGATCGTCAGCAAAGACAAAACAAAAAAGACCAGCTCATTCAGCTGGTCTTTTATTATGAATTTTCTATCGAAGATCAGATATGCTTTTCTGCATGGTAAGAAGAACGAACCAGCGGACCCGATTCAACATATGCCAGCCCTTTTGATAAACCAATCTCTTTATACTCTGCAAACTGATCGGGGTGAATAAACTCCGCCACCTCCAGGTGCATTTTTGTTGGCTGTAAATATTGTCCTAACGTAAGTACATCCAGACCATGCTCAACAAGGTCGTCCATTGCTTTCAATACTTCATCTTTCGTCTCACCCAAACCAAGCATGATGCCGGACTTGGTACGCTTGCCGAAATCTTTAATACGTTGTATTTCTTCCAGACTTCTGCTGTACTTCGCCTGCGGACGTACACGTCTGTATAAACGCTCAACGGTTTCCATGTTGTGCGATACCACTTCCTGTCCGCCGCTGATCATGCGCTCTAAAGAAGCCCAATCAGATTTTACATCCGGTATCAGTGTTTCAATGGTTGTCTGCGGACTTTCTTCTTTCACACGTACTACAGTCTGGTACCAGATTTCTGCACCTTTATCTTTCAGCTCATCTCTGTTAACAGAAGTGATCACGCAATGTTTCACATTCATCAAACGTACAGCCTCAGCCACACGCTTCGGTTCATCTACATCATATTCTGTTGGCCTGCCGGTAGCAACTGCACAGAACGTACAGCTACGCGTACACACATTTCCCAGAATCATAAATGTTGCCGTGCCCGCGCCCCAGCATTCGCCCATGTTCGGACAATTCCCACTCTGACAGATTGTATGCAGTTTGTGCTCGTCAACCAACGCACGAAGCTTCGTGTATTCTTTACCGATAGGTAATTTTACGCGCAACCAGTCAGGTTTTGATTTCCGATCCGAAGAAGAGGGTACTACAGGTAATTCAATCATGTCTCAACCAATCTAATGAACAATGCAAAGGTAATAAATATTGCCCTTGTTTCTGTCCTGATAACAGAAAATCAGACCAATTGGTTTGATTTCGGCTATTTTCTGCCTCCGTAAAAAATGATCAGGTATATAGAGCTGAAAAATTGATTGTTATGGAAAGATGAACCGTAAGAAGCAGGAGCTTCCATCATGACCATTTTCTTCGTAAATGCCTCAAACAGGAATCCTACTTCCAATCCGGTCACTTTATTGCTGAAATGGCCATATTCAAAACTGAAGCCTGTGCGCAAGTGGATACCCGGAACAATTTTAGACTGTCCCAAGCCGGTTGTATAGCCCGAAGAGTTGATCACTAAATTGATATCCGGTGTTTCAACCGGATCGTAAGGAACCAAAACCGTTTCAGTGCCTTGCTGGTATTGAATAAAATAAGGTGTAAGTACACCGAAGGAAAGGCCGGCGTTTAATATAAAATCCAGTTGTACGCCATCTTCATTCCCTTTATGGAACAGAACAAATTCACGGCCGTAGGTTGGTCGTAAAACAACGAGGTGATTTTTTTTATAGGCAATGAATGTACCGCCGCTTTGCTGGCTGGCATATCTGATTTCTTTCGGGTGTTTTACAATACCTACTTCAAAACCAAAATTGTGGAACTGATTTTTTTTCTCATATAGCTGGCGCGAATAACGCAGCATGAACCCACCTATTAAACCGCCGTTTGTATTGAAATTTACACCTGCAAGGAATTCCTTTTCGTAATCAATCCGTCCTTCGCTCTCAGCACTTTGAGCAAAGGCGGGAAGCTGTAACAAGGCAAATAGTATAAGAAAACAAGTGTTTTTTAATTTCATAAATAGAGACTTCCCTTAAATTTAGTAATTTTCCTAACAACGCTAAAATTATTCTTTATGTATCAAATGACCGCAGAATATGTCGGAAACCTTCGGACGACCGGTAAACATTTAAAATCGGGTAATACCATCGTTACAGATCCACCGGTAGACAATAACGGAAAAGGGGAAGCATATTCGCCTACAGACCTTGTCGCTGCTTCTTTATGCAGTTGTATGATGACCATTATGGGGATCGTTGCCAAACGGGACGATATACCTCTGACGTCCCTGACGGCGACAATCGAAAAAATAATGAGTGCTGAACCGCCGAGGAAAATTGCCAAAATTAAAATTGACTTTACTTACCCGAACCCCGAAGTATTAACGGCTAAACAAGCTGAAATACTGAAACGTGCCGCTCATACGTGCCCGGTGGCATTAAGCCTCCATCCGGATATTGTACAGGAAACAACGTTTAACTTTTAATTAGTTGCTAGTTACTAGCTTCTAGGTACTAGACAAATAAAAAAGATCAGTAATATAGAAAAGAGAGCATTGGCAATCCGTTTGCCAATGCTCTCTTTTCTATTATCTAGTACCTAGAACCTAGTAACTAATTACTGGCAACTACTTTCTTTATCGAATCATACTGAATATCATAATGCGAAGCATCCCACACACTCTTTCCATGATGAATCAAAATTGCCTGCGGAGATTCGTGCTCTACATGGAACAATTGCGCGATCTGAGAAGAGATAGACCTGTATGCGATCAGGTCTAAATAAAACGTTTTAATCCCGGGCATTTCTGCTTCGCTCCAGCTTCTTTCCAGTCTGTTCAATGACATGGAACTGATGGAACAGCGTGTGCTATGTTTGAAGATCATAACCGGAGCCTTTTCAGACTCGGTTATGATTTCCTGTAATTGTTCTTCAGAAGTTAATGCTGTCCAGTTCATTGCTTTGGTTGTAAGTTCCAGATTTCGGCCTCACGTTTGTCGTATCGCGGCGTGCTGTTTTTCTGTTTTTGCCAGTTAGCATCTTCCAGACCTTCAGTCTTGCCGTATTTCTTAAGCATTTTCTTACGGTATTTCTCTTTTGCCTCGTAAGAGTTTTTAACCTTGCCGCCTTGGTATACAGAGCTCGGGTGCATGCCTTTCTTAACGCGTTTAACAACAAGATCGCCTCTGTAGTTGGCAATATCTTTCGCTTTTTTGCGCGTACGTTTTGCACGTGCATTAAGCGTACGCACCAGGATATCGCCTTTGTAAGAGGATACCTGTCTGTTTTTCTCTTCACGCATTTTAGAGCGCTTCTCCAGGAAATTATTGCCGATATCACCGGAATATTTAGCACGCTGCTTTTCCTGCTTTCTATCCATCTCTCTTACCAATACGGTAGAGCCAGAATTCAACGGACCGTGAGAATTTGATTCTGCAGGTACAATATCGCCCTGGTATTTGCTCATCTGTTTGGATTGCTTGCGCTGAGGCCTTTCATCAACAACAACAGTATTGTCGTAATGCGGAGGCTTTACACCAGTCTTATTTGAAACAACAATATCGCCGGTGCTGGTTCCCATCTGGCGTTGCTTCTTTTGTACGTTCGTGCCTTTGTTGGCTTCTGCCAGGGCCTGGTTATTCTTAGGCCCGCCTGAGTGAGAAGCAGTGGCTTGCTTCGTAGTCATCGTACCCTGGGACTGGCCCATGTTTTTTTGATTCTTATGAATATCGGTTGATTTCGATTTCTTGACTTTAATATTACCCTGAGAAGAACTCATTTCCTTCTGTTTCTTCTGAATATTAACAGTTCCTCCCTCAGAGCCTGTTTGACTATAGCTCTGAAATGACAAAAGCATCATAAAGATGCATGTCGAAAGAAGTAAAAATTGAAAGGTTTTTTTTCCCATGAAGAATATCTTTAAACGCGTTTGCGACCTTTTGTCTTAAGCTGTTTCGGATTTTTCTTGTTGATCAATCCGTTGTCTACATTGAAACGACCGTTTGTATTGGTCTTCTTTTTCTTTTTTGAATCCGTTTTTAATGCTCCGTTTTCATCAAACTGACTTATATCTGCTTCGTTACTCATCCCCAAACCCGGACAAGGATAAGAAGAATGTTTGTTACACGATGTTGTGCTGAACACAATGAATAAAGCAATCAATGGAATTAAGATGTATCTCATAGTCTTATTTGTAGTAAGGTAAATCTAAGTATTTTACAAAGTATTTACAATCGAATCCTATACTTAAACGGGATTAGTAGTATTGAAGTTCCTTCAATTTGTCCTGAATCCGCCTGATCGGAAGAAAATTATCTTCCAGTGCTTTGGCGAAAGGAACGGCCGTATCCAGGCTGCCCACACGCATAACGGGCGCATCCAGGTGTTCAAATGCGTTTTCGCTGATCCAGGCTGCTATTTCAGCCGAAATAGAACCTGTCAGTGTATCTTCATTGATCACTAAAACCCTGCCGGTTTTTAATACACTTTTTAGAACTGTTTCCTTATCCCAGGGCAACAAACTTCTCAGGTCAATAATATCCGCAGAAGCAGCTTCTTTTTTCACGGCCTCTTTTGCCCACCATACAGCATTGCCATATGCAACAATTGTCAGGTCATCACCTTCTTCAACAACCAACGCTTCACCGATGGGTACCGTATAGTAATCGTCCGGAATCTGAGCGCTGATGGAGCGGTATAAGGCTTTATGTTCAAAATACAGAACGGGATTTGGATCTTCAATAGCTGCCAATAGCAGGCCTTTCGCATCATATGGGTTTGATGGATAAACAATTTTCAGACCAGGTGTATGGAAGAACCAGGCTTCATTAGACTGAGAATGGAAAGGACCGCCGCTGGTACCGGCACCCGTAGGCATACGGATAACCACATCGGCTTTCTGTTCCCAACGATAGTGGGATTTCGCAAGGTTGTTTACCACCTGATTAAAACCACTGGTAACGAAATCGGCAAATTGCATTTCGATCACCGACTTGTAATCTTTTACGGCAAGCCCCAAGCCGGCACCAATAATTGCTGATTCACACAAAGGCGTATTACGTACACGTTCTTTGCTGAAACGCTCCACCAGACCTTCTGTAACTTTGAATACACCGCCGTATTCAGCAATATCCTGGCCCATCTGGATCAGCCGCGGAAATTTTTCCATGCCAAGTCTCAAGCCGTCGCTGATCGCGTCAATAAAACGTTTTTCACTGCTTAAGGTTGTTCTTGGGCGTATCTTCATATGCACATAAGGCGCATACATATCTTCTTCCTCAATAGAACTATCGGCCACAGGCTCCTTTTCGTTATCTGTATACGTCCAGGCTTCTTCGATGGAGCTCTTGATTTTTTCTTTAATATCTTCGATTTCGTGAATAGTAATCATTCCCTCATCCAGCAGGTAGCGCTCGAAATTTTCTACCGGATCTTTCTTTGCCCAGGCTGCAAACAATTCCTCGGGAATATATTTGGTCCCTGAAGCTTCTTCATGACCACGCATGCGGAAGGTAATGGCCTCAACCAATACCGGTCTGGATTCGCGGCGAACGTATTCAGCCAGCTCACGGATTTTTGTATAAACTTCTAAAATATTATTGCCATCGATGGTATGGGTTTCAATGGCATAGGCTGGTCCTTTTTCTTTAAAGCTTTTTATGCGGAACTGCTCTTCCAGCGGGGTAGATAGACCGTAGCCATTATTCTCAACCAGAAAAATTACCGGCAGATCCCACACCGAAGCCAGGTTCAGGGCTTCATGGAAATCACCTTCGCTGGTACCGCCATCACCTGTGAAAACAAGGGTGGCACGTTTGCTGCGGGAAAGTTTCTCCGCCAATGCAATCCCATCGGCAACAGCCATCTGTGGGCCAAGGTGAGAGATCATTCCAACAATATGATGTTCTTTACTGCCGAAATGGAAGGAACGGTCACGACCTTTGGTAAAACCGGAAGGTTTACCCTGAAACTGAGAGAACAAGCGATGCAATGGAATGCCGCGGCTGGTGAAAATACCCAGGTTTCTATGCAGAGGTAAAATATATTCTTCTTTTTCAAGCGCACAACCAACTCCTACAGAAATCGCTTCCTGACCAATCCCTGAAAACCATTTGGAGATTTTTCCCTGACGAAGAAGGAACAACATCTTTTCTTCGATCATTCTGGGCTTCAAAAGCTCTTTGTATAAGCGGATCAGTGTGTCCTGATCAATATTTTTTCGGTCAAATGATATCATAAAGTCGTTTATCGCTTTTAAAGACGAACCGCATCCTTTCACAAAATAAAAGAATATTTAGGCTTGGTGTAAAGCTTTTAGCAAATAAGGTATAAAAATACAGCTTCTGTTTCTATTTTTGTTCAAAATGAATTTGAAATGATTAAATATTCTTCTTTTGTATTAGATAATGGGTTGAAAGTTTTCGTGCATGAAGACCACACAACCTCAATGGCTGCACTGAACATATTGTATGATGTAGGTTCAAAAGATGAAGTGATCACCAAGACAGGTTTCGCACACCTCTTTGAACATTTGATGTTTGGAGGCTCAAAAAATATTGAATCATACGACAAGGCACTTCAAAAGGCAGGCGGGGAGAATAATGCTTTTACTTCGCCGGATATCACCAACTATTACATCACCATTCCTGCAAATAATATTGAAACAGCTTTCTGGCTGGAGAGCGACCGGATGATGGCGCTTTCGTTCGACCCGAAAGTACTGGAAGTGCAGCGTAGTGTGGTTATTGAAGAGTTTAAACAACGCTACCTGAACCAACCGTATGGAGATGTATGGTTGAAACTTCGTCCGCTTGCATACAAGCAGCACTCGTATCAGTGGGCAACGATCGGGAAAGAAATTGCTCATATCGAAGATGCAACGATGGATGATGTGCGTGACTTCTTTTATTCTTACTACCTGCCGAATAATGCATACATGGTAGTAGCAGGTAATGTAACGCTGGAACAGGTAAAGGTGCTTTCTGAAAAATGGTTTGGTCCGATACCTTCCGGTACGCGCAGAAAACGTTCAATACCTGTTGAACCAAAACAAACGGCAGCACGATTTGAAGAAGCAAGCGCGAAAGTTCCTTTGGATGCCTTGTACAAAACCTATCACATGGGTGGTAAACTATCACCGGATTTTTACCCGACAGATTTGTTGAGTGATATACTGGGAAGAGGCAAGTCATCCCGCCTGTATGATAAACTGGTGCAGGAGAAAAAAATATTTACATCACTCAATGCATATGTGCTGAGCTCCGTGGATCCGGGCTTGATGGTAATTGATGGCAAACTTTCCAAAGGTGTACAGCTGAAAGATGCAAACCAGGAAGTAGAAGAATTGATCGCTAAGATTTCGCAGGAAGCATTTTCTGAAAAAGAATTGAACAAAGTAAAAAACCAGGCAGAATCAACATTGTTGTTTGGTGAAGTTGAAGTATTGAACCGGGCGATGAATCTGGCGTATGCTGCGATGCTGGGCAATCCTGAACTGGTAAATATGGAAGCAGATAAAATACAAAAAGTTACTCCGGAAGATATTTCCCGTGTAGCGAAATCTGTACTGACTACCGAAAACTGTTCAACGTTGTTTTATAAGTCTGTAGAATAATTATTTTACTACAAAATTTAACCGCAAGAGACGCAAAGTTATTACGCAAGGAGCGCAGGAAATAATTCTAGAATAATAGATCTTTCAGTTTGTTGTTTTGGCACCAGAATGTTTAAGTTTTTATTTGTTGGGTTCTTTGCGAAATCTTAGCGCCCTTTGCGGTAAATAAAAAATATACTCCATGAAAATTAAAGTAGGCTTCGGCTACGACGTACACCCTTTAAAAGAAGGCCGCCCTATGTGGTTGGGAGGTGTGCAACTTGAATATACAAAAGGCCCTGACGGTCATTCTGATGCCGATGTATTAATTCATGCTATCTGCGACGCCATTTTAGGTGCTGCCAATATGCGCGACATCGGATTTCATTTTTCAAATACCGATGCGAGATGGAAAGGTGTGGATTCTAAAATACTTTTGAAAGAAGTATGCCGTATGGTCCGTGAAAAAGGCTGGGAGATCAGCAATGTAGATGCATCGCTGGCATTGGAAAAGCCGAAGATCAATCCGCATATTGAACGCATGCAGCAAGCCTTGTCAGAAGCCATGAGCATTTCCATCGAAGACATTTCCATCAAAGCAACAACGAATGAAAAGCTTGGCTATGTAGGCAGAGAAGAAGGGGTGAATGCGTATGCAGTAGCGTTAATAGTTTCTAGCTGTTAGGTGCGAGTTACTAGACTTTATCGTTTACTTAGCAGTTGTCGCTTTCCGTGGATTGTGGCACAAAGACCACCAACAAATCTCAACATTTCATATCTCAACACGTTGTACTCCGTACTCAATACTCTGTACTTTTCTCGTCTAGGAACTAGAACCTAGCAGCTCGAAACTACTCCATTCACTCCATGTCAGCGTAATCAACATCATACTTAACCACGAATCAACCCGCTGTTGTGCCAACGGCCAACAGCTCGCTTCTTTATCCTAACCAACTAAATCTTTGACATCATAGAGTAGAGGCTTGTTGGCCGCTGGCACAACAAGAGGTGAAAATTTGTTCAGCATGCTGGTTTTAACCCCGCTTTCCGTGGTCTGTCGCACACAGACCACCTGCAAGTCAGCTGTTCGTTATATTCTTCAATGTTTTTCAAAAACAAGATTTAACTGGCATTTGAATTTGTTTTTATAGAACTTTGCATGTGTAAAACGATCGCAGATCTTATTTTTAACCGTCAGCATAGGTATTTTCACCAGCCGGAATAATAAAAGTTCCCTGGCTGAGCAACAAAAAAATAGGTTCACCCATAGTTCAGCCGTACTTCAGCCGCAGTTCACCCGTAGTTCACCCGTATATATACCCCACCAATACCATATCAGTGCCATGCCTGCAGCATAACAACAGCAACAAGCAATCCACCAGCTCACATCAATGTCCCCATCGAATAAGTGATTTCTAATCCCTCTTTCCGTGGTCTGTGGCACACAGACCACCAACATCTCAAAGAGCTATACAACTGGTTTTAGTGTTGTAATGATTCCAAAATATGTAATTGGAATTATTAAAAATAAGAATACTTGTAGACGAATTTTACTTTTCGATATTTTTAGATATAAGAGCTCTCTATATATTTCACGTTCATACCTATCGGATAATAAAATTATAGTAGCAGCGATGGGAATAGCTATTGGTATCACCAGATATAGTATTACCATGGCTATTTTATTATCGAAAATTGTTAATGCTTGTAATTTAAATACCCATAAAAATAGATGAATGAGCATGAAATAATAGGGAAAGAGCCACACAATAACAATACCAGATGCTTTATGCGCTGCGCCAATAC
Organism: Cytophagaceae bacterium; assembly: GCA_021151805.1. GTDB lineage: Bacteria > Bacteroidota > Bacteroidia > Cytophagales > Cytophagaceae > Cytophaga. The sequence continues at coordinate 18,964 of JAGKWN010000001.1, forward strand.
TTTCAATAATATAGCGTAAATAGAATAAAAATTTTATTAGTCTCATTTTTTAATTTAAGATTAAAACAGGAAAGCTTTCTGAGGCTATAATATTCTGGCATTTATCCCTATCATTCTGTAATCTTTAACTACATTCTCTCGTCTAGCAACTAGTAACTGGTACCTGGCAACTATTCATACACGTAGTCTGCGGTGGCGGTGACTACATTTCATTATCTCAACACGTTGTACTTCGTACTCAATACTCTGTACTTCCTAGTCTAGGAACTAGAACCTAGCACCTCGTAACTAACGTCTACTCTTAAAAAACTCCTCAATCTTCACCTTCAGCATACCGCCTTTAACAGCCTGGGCTTGTTCCTGAGCCTCCTTTTTCAAAACCTCTTCAAAAGAAAGACTGCCGGAGAGGAGAGACTTCAATGATGCGCCGGCTCCGGGCTGCAGCTGGTTCAATGATTTCAGATAAGAATGTACAAAATCAGTCATGGCTGACTGGTCAACAAATTTTTTCTGCACCAGTTTATGCGTCAGCGCTTCTTCAGCCGTTAGTTTTTTTCCTTCCAACAACCACTCAAAAGCAGTGTGATAACCAACACGCTGTTTCAGGTAATAGCTCATGCCCGTATCCGGTTGCAGGCCCAGGCTTATAAAAGGAAACGCCAATGATCCTTGTTCCGAAGCAAAGATCAGATCACATGCCAATACCAGAGATGCACCGGCGCCGCTGGCTGCTCCGTGCAGTAAGCAAATAACCGGTTTGCGACAAGTATGTATAGCGCGTGTTAAGCGGTTGAAATAATTTTCTACAATCTCAACTACTGTTTCGCTGTTGATGGTTAGAGCCCATTGCAGATCCAATCCGGCACAGAAACCTTTGCCTTCCGCTTTAAAGATTACATAGTCTGTTTCTTTGTTCGCGTCAGCATCTTCAAATGCTTTTATCAGAGCTTCAATCAGGTCTATCGTGAGTGCATTATATACTTCCGGCCGGTTCATTGAAATGAAAACGGCTTTGTCTTTTATTTCTGTTTGAACAAGATTCATAGCTTACAGTTTGAATGAAAAATCGAAAAGATTGAAAACTAAAAAATACAAACCAATGCTGCTGATCAGTATTCCCAACGCATAACCCGCATATACCTGTCCGGGCGTATGTCCATTGAGATATAAACGGCTTGATAAAGTAATACCACTGATCAATAGGGTTGCTATGATCACATAGATAAAATCCGGATTAGGAATAATCGTATACATCAATATAAAGATCATTAAACTTGCACCCAATGAAATCGCGTGCGCGCTGATTTTCCAGAAAATGCTGATCAATGCAGTCATTAATACAGCTATGCTCACAATCATCATCAGACATGTTAGCAGTAAAGGAAAATGAGGTATATAGGTAGAAAACATATACGTGAGTGCACAGTAATATATTCCAGCGTAAAAGAACGGTACAATCCGGTCTTTGTTAGAATCCATCAGTAATTCACGATTGCCGATTTTTTTACCCATCAGCAGCAGATTTATTCCCAGCACGATCAATGGAATAATGGCAGTAGTTATAAGGATCATCCCTACAATATATAACTGAGCAAGAATCGAGTATGGATTGAAGACCATGTTCCCGCAATAGTAAAAGACAGTAAAAATATAGGTAGGTATAAATACTGGGTGTAACAGATAGGAAACAATAAGCGCGAAATAATACCAGCTGTTTTTTTGAGTAGGGTGCGTCATAAATTATAATTCCTTTCTTAATCTGGCAACCGGAATATTTAATTGTTCGCGGTATTTGGCAACGGTTCTTCTGGCAATGTTATAGCCTCTCTTATTTAATTCTTTCTCCAGCTTTTCATCAGAGAGTGGTTTTTTCTTTTGCTCAGCATCAATAATTTCTTTCAGGATATGCTTTACTTCGCGGCTGCTGGCATCTTCACCAGAGTCAGTAGAAATACCTTCCGAGAAGAAATATTTTAACGGATAAATACCAAACTCTGTTTGAATGGCTTTGCTGTTCGCTACACGGGAGATGGTTGAAATATCCATGTTGACCATGTCTGCAATATCTTTCAGGATCATGGGTTTCAGATAACTTTCATCTCCTTCAAAGAAGAACTCTTTCTGGAACTCTAAAATAGCATGCATTGTGCGAAGCAAAGTTTGTTGGCGTTGTTTGATGGCTTCAATAAACCATTTTGCCGCATCCAGTTTTTGCTTTACAAACGTAACCGCCTCTTTTAACTTCTTATCAGTTTTCGCGCTTTTATCATACGTTTCAAACATCTCCGAATAATTGCGGCTTACGCGTAGATCAGGCGCATTTTTAGAATTCAAGAATAACTCCAGCTGACCGTTGTTCGTCTGCAGAATAAAGTCTGGCATCAAGTATTGTGTTTTGATATCGTCACCTGAAGTACCACCTGGTTTGGGATTCAGTTTCGTTATTGTATTTACAGCAGCTTTGATCGATTCATCATCAACATCTAATTTCTTCTGAATTTTGTCGTAATGCTTTTTTGTGAAGTCGTCAAAAAAATCTTTTAAGATGGTATGTGCCAAAAGTACTTCCGGCTCGCCAATATGTCTGCGCTCTATTTGCAGCAGCAGGCATTCCTGCAGGTCGCGAGCACCTATACCTGCGGGATCAAAGTCCTGGATCTTGAAAAGTACTTCTTCTATTTCTTCAACGTTCGTTTCAATGTTTTGAGAAAAGGCAAGGTCATCTACGATCAGGTCAAGATTTCTACGGATATAACCATCTTCATCAATGCTGCCGATCAACTGTTCTGCAATTTTCGTTTGGCGTTCATCCAGGCGCAGGAAGCCCATTTGATTCAACAGCATCTCTGTTAATGAAGTCGTGCCTGCAATAGGGGATTCGCGTTCATCATCATCCTGCGAAGGCCCATCACCTTGCATCTTATAGCCTGCTACATCTTCATCACGGATATATTCCTGCACGTCCAATTCGTCATCGGAGTATTCGTCCTCTCCAGAGTCAGAGTATTCATCTTCACCGGATTCTTTATCTTCAAGGGGTTCTTCTTTCCCTTCTTCCAGGGCCGGATTTATTTCAAGCTCTTCTTCAATTCGAGATTCTAATTCTGCTGCAGGTATTTGCAGGAGTTTTATAAACTGAATCTGCTGAGGAGATAGTTTTTGAGATAACTGCTGCTGAATACTTAATTTTTGCATAAAATCTTAAAATGGTCACTAAGCAAAACGTGCTTGTAAACAAAAATAGAGCATTTTTGAAATTCTTTTTGATTAAAAAGATAAAATATACTTTTTTTGCGCTCTCTTACTGTAAACGCATACAACGTGAAAAGGATAAAAATTAAAGAATTACTGAGTAATTCAGACCGGTACATAGATCAACAGGTTGTGCTAAAAGGCTGGGTTAGAACGAAACGCGGAAATAAACACGTTGCTTTTGTTGCCTTAAATGATGGTTCAACCATTAATACCATACAAATAGTGCTCGATATCGCTAAATTCAGCGAAGAGCAATTAAAGGATGTTGCTACCGGCGCATGTATTTCCGTTTCCGGAAAGCTGGTACGCTCGCAGGGAGCCGGACAATCGGTGGAAGTGCAGGGCGATACGCTGGAGGTGATCGGTATTGCCGATCCGGAAACATATCCGCTACAGAAAAAAGGACACTCACTGGAGTTTTTGAGAGAAATCGCGCACTTAAGACCGCGGACAAATACATTCAGCTGTGTATTGCGCCTCCGTCATGCGATGGCTTTTGCCGTGCACAAATTCTTTAATGAAAAAGGCTTTGTATACGTGCATACACCAATCATTACCGGTTCGGATGCGGAAGGAGCAGGAGCTATGTTCCAGGTAACGACACTGGATTTAAAAAATCCTGCCAAAACTAAAGAAGGCGAAGTTGATTATACCAAAGACTTCTTTGGCAAAGCAACCAACCTGACAGTCTCAGGACAGCTGGAAGGTGAGTTGGCTGCAATGGCATTAGGCGAAGTATATACCTTCGGGCCAACGTTCCGTGCGGAAAATTCAAACACTACCCGTCACCTGGCAGAATTCTGGATGATCGAGCCGGAAATGGCTTTCTATGAAATTCAGGACAACATGGATCTTGCGGAAGAATTCCTGAAGTATCTTGTGAAATATGCATTGGATAACTGCATCGACGACCTCAACTTTCTGAACGAAATGTACGACAAGGAACTGGTTGAGCGCTTAAAAAGCGTTACCGAAACACCTTTTGTACGCCTGAACTATACGGAAGCAGTAGAAATTTTAATAGCGACCAAGCAGAAATTCGAATATAAGGTTGAATGGGGCATTGACCTTCAATCTGAGCATGAGCGTTATCTGGTTGAAAAACACTTCAAAAAGCCCGTTATTTTAACAAACTATCCGAAAGCGATCAAGGCTTTCTACATGAAAGCGAACGAAGACGGAAAAACAGTCCGTGCAATGGATGTTTTGTTCCCGGGTATCGGAGAAATTATTGGCGGTTCTCAGCGTGAGGATAATCTGGAAAAATTACAGGAGCGTTGCAGAGAAGTAGGTATCCATGAAAAAGATATCTGGTGGTACCTGGAAACACGTAAATTTGGTTCCGCTCCACATAGTGGTTTTGGGCTTGGATTTGAGCGTTTAATGCTTTTTGTTACAGGAATGGGTAATATTCGCGATGTTATTCCATTTCCGCGTACACCACAAAGTGCTGAATTTTAAATCTTTTCATTTAATTGTGCAAAATTATAGATTATTTATTCCAAAAAGTTTGAATTAAATAAAAAACCCTATAATTTTGCACTCTCTTAAAAATGGATAAAGCGCGTAAAAATGCTTTTGAGCTTCTTAAGATTGTTCTCTGAATTCTTGTAAATAGAATTTATTCTAAATAATGGGGGAGTACCAAAGCGGCCAACTGGGGCAGACTGTAAATCTGCTGACTTATGTCTTCCAAGGTTCGAATCCTTGTTCCCCCACCAGAGACTAAACTTAAAATCCAAAATGACGTTCTGAAGCCGTTTTGAATGTTAGGATTTGTTTTTTGAGGTCTAGTCAAATTGCGAAAGTAGCTCAGCTGGTAGAGCGATAGCCTTCCAAGCTATAGGTCGCGGGTTCGAACCTCGTCTTTCGCTCTAAAAATTTTCTTAGTGGCCGATGTAGCTCAGCTGGTAGAGTACTTCCATGGTAAGGAAGGGGTCACGGGTTCGAGCCCCGTCATTGGCTCTTAAAAGAAAATAATTAACTAATATCTTTACGTATACTATACATCTTAAATTGAGGATTTTCAAATATGGCAAAAGAAAATTTTGACCGTTCAAAACCACACGTTAACGTTGGTACAATTGGCCACGTCGATCACGGTAAAACAACTTTGACAGCAGCAATCACAAAAGTATTGTCTGAAAAAGGTTTAGCTGAAAAGAGAGATTTCTCTCAAATCGATAACGCTCCGGAAGAAAAAGAAAGAGGTATTACAATCAATACTTCTCACGTTGAGTACGCTACTGCAACTCGTCACTATGCACACGTTGACTGTCCAGGTCACGCGGATTACGTGAAAAACATGGTTACAGGTGCTGCTCAGATGGATGGTGCTATCCTTGTAGTTGCTGCTACAGATGGTCCAATGCCACAAACTCGTGAGCACATCCTTCTTGCTCGTCAGGTAGGTGTTCCTGCAATGGTTGTATTCATGAACAAAGTAGATTTGGTTGATGATCCTGAATTGTTGGAATTAGTTGAAATGGAAATCCGTGAGTTGTTGTCATTCTACAACTTCCCTGGAGATACAATGAGCATCATCAAAGGTTCTGCTTTAGGTGGTCTTAACGCTGATCCTAAATGGGTTGCTACTATCGAAGAATTGATGGATGCAGTAGATAACGATATTCCAATTCCTCCACGTTTGACTGATCAGCCTTTCTTGATGCCAGTTGAAGACGTATTCTCTATCACAGGTCGTGGTACAGTTGCTACTGGTAGAATTGAAAGAGGTGTTATCAACTCTGGTGAAGCAGTTGACATCATCGGTTTCGGTGCTGAAAACTTGAAATCTACAGTTACTGGTGTTGAAATGTTCCGTAAGATCTTGGATCGTGGAGAAGCTGGTGATAACGTAGGTCTTCTTCTACGTGGTATTGAAAAAGAATCTATCAAGCGTGGTATGGTAATCTGCAAGCCAGGTTCTGTTAAGCCTCACTCTGAATTCAAAGGTGAAATCTACGTTCTTTCTAAAGAAGAAGGTGGTCGTCACACTCCATTCTTTAACAAATACCGTCCACAGTTCTACATGAGAACGACAGACGTTACAGGTGAAATCGAACTTCCTGCTGGAACTGAGATGGTTATGCCTGGTGATAACATCACAATTACAGTTAAATTGATCGCTCCAATTGCTTTGGAAAAAGGTTTACGTTTCGCTATCCGTGAAGGTGGTAGAACAGTAGGTGCTGGTCAGGTTACTGAAATCTTGAAATAATTATCCTACTTAAACAAAGTGCGTTTTTGAATTTTTCAGAAACGCACTTGTTTTTTTATAGGATTGTTAATATCTTTGCACCCCGGCTTTAAAATTTCCGGGGTGCTTTTACGGGTGTAGTTCAAGGGTAGAATGTCGGTCTCCAAAACCGCTGATGGGAGTTCGAATCTCTCCACCCGTGCACAAGAAATTGATTATGAGAAAACTATTTAGTTTTGTACAAGGTTCAATAGACGAGCTGACAACAAATGTTTCTTGGCCAAAATGGTCCGAGTTACAAAGCAGTTCGGCTTTGGTATTACTTGCATCTATCATATTTGCAATTGTTATAGGTCTCATCGACTTCGCGTTTAAATACGTGTTACAGTCGATTTACTAATTTTATATTCTTTCTGAAGGATCATGAGCGAGTTGCATTGGTACGTAGTTAGGGCTGTTAGCGGCCAGGAAAAAAAGGTAAAATCTTACCTTGAAAACGAAATTACCAGACAAAGACTAGTGGACTATGTACCACAAGTGCTTATTCCTGCCGAGAAGGTGTATGAAATGAGAAATGGTAAAAAGAGAGTTAGAGAAAGAAGCTTTTTCCCAGGATATGTTCTGATACAAGCAGACTTAAGTCATGGTGAAGCTGCCCACGTGATTACCAGTATTCCTGGTGTTCTCGGCTTCCTGGGTGCTTCTGAAGGCGCTGCTTCAAAAAAACCAATTCCACTTCGTCAATCTGAGGTCAATAGAATATTGGGCACAGTTGATGATTCTCAGGTGGGAGAGGTTGTACTGGAAACTCCGTTTGTTGTAGGCGAAACCGTAAAAGTTATGGATGGTCCTTTCAGCGGGTTTACAGGTAATGTAGAAGAAGTATTCGAAGAAAAGAAGAAGCTTAACGTTATGGTTAAAATTTTTGGCCGTAATACACCCGTTGAGCTTAATTATATACAAGTAGAAAAACTCCAGTAAGAAAATGGCAAAGGAAATTACCGGATATGTGAAGCTACAGATCAAAGGTGGGGCTGCAAACCCTTCACCTCCAGTTGGTCCAGCTCTTGGTTCCAAGGGTTTGAACATCATGGAATTCTGTAAGCAATTCAATGCAAGAACACAGGACAAACCTGGTGTATTGCTTCCAGTATTAATCACAGTTTACTCTGACAAGTCTTTTGACTTCGTCGTAAAAACTCCTCCTGCAGCTATTCTATTAGCGGAAGCAGCAAAAATCAAAAAAGGTTCTGCAGAACCTAACCGTGTTAAGGTTGGATCTGTGAACTGGGATCAAATCCGTACAATTGCGGAAACAAAGATGCCGGATCTAAATGCTTTTAAAATAGAATCTGCAATGAAAATGGTAGCAGGTACTGCCCGCAGTATGGGATTAACAGTATCAGGTAAAGCACCTTGGGAGAACTAATTTAAATTAAAGTCATGGCAAAGTTGACAAAAAAACAAAAAGACGCTCTAAGTAAATTTGATGTCAATAATTCCTACTCTCTTTCTGACGCATCAGCTTTAATTAAGGAAATCACTTATACAAAATTCGACGCTTCTGTTGATATTGATGTAAGATTAGGTGTTGATCCTAAAAAAGCAGATCAAATGGTGCGTGGTATTGTGACGCTTCCTCACGGTACAGGTAAAGATGTTCGTGTATTGGTACTTTGTACGCCTGATAAAGTTCAGGATGCTAAAGATGCTGGTGCAGATCACGTAGGGTTAGACGACTATATCCAGAAAATCGAAGGTGGTTGGTTGGATATTGACGTAATCATCACAATGCCTACAGTTATGGCAAAAGTTGGTAAGCTAGGTAAAATACTTGGTCCACGTAACTTAATGCCTAACCCAAAAGCCGGTACTGTTACACTGGACGTGGCAAAAGCGGTGAAAGATGTTAAAGCTGGTAAAATCGACTTCAAAGTTGATAAATTTGGTATCGTGCATACAAGTGTAGGTAAAGTTTCATTCTCTCCGGAAATGATTCTTGAAAATGCTAACGAAGTATTGCAAGTGCTTGCTAAATTAAAACCTGCTTCAGCAAAAGGTACATATGTTAGAAGCATTACGCTTTCTAGCACAATGAGCCCAGGTATAACAATTGATAAGAGCTCAGTAGCAGGTCTGTAATTAGAGCCTGATTAAACGAGTAATCAAATGACAAAAGAAGAAAAAGCAATAATCATTCAGGAGGTTGCACAGAAGATAGCAGGAGCTGCTACATTCTATATCACTGATGGTTCTGGAATGACAGTAGATCAAATTAACAAATTCAGAAAACTGTGTTTTTCTAAAGGTGTTGAATATAAAGTTGTAAAGAACTCTTTAATTAAAAAGGCTCTTCAGCAATTGAATATTGACCACTCAGCTTTAGATGGCGCTGCTCTGAAAGGTGCTTCTGGTCTAATGTTCTCTGACACAGCAAACGTACCTGCTAAACTTTTGAAACAATTCCACAAAGGTGGCGTTGCAAAACCTGAGTTCAAAGGTGCATCTGTTTTCGCAGATTTCTATGTTGGAAAAGACAAACTTGATGCATTAGCATCAATCAAATCTAAAGAAGAACTTATCGGCGATATCATCGCTCTATTACAAGCTCCGGCTCAACGCGTTATCGGTGGTCTTACAAACGAAAGCCGCAGCATTTTCGCAGAGCAAGCTTAAAAAAATTAGCTTCGGCTGATAAAACAAATACTTAAAAATTAAATTCATTAATAATTTATAATACAATGGCAGATTTAAAAGCGTTCGCTGAGCAATTGGTTAATTTAACAGTGAAAGAAGTTAATGAATTAGCTTCTATACTTAAAGATGAATACGGCATCGAGCCAGCTGCTGCTGCGGTAGTAGTTTCTGGTGGTTCTGAAGGTGGTGCAGCTGCAGCTGAAGAGAAAACAGCATTTGATGTTATCCTTAAGAGTGCAGGTGCTTCAAAATTAGCAGTAGTTAAATTGGTAAAAGATCTTACTGGTCTTGGCTTGAAAGAAGCTAAAGATTTAGTTGACGGTGCTCCAAAACCTTTAAAAGAAGGTGCATCTAAAGACGAAGCTGAAGCTATCAAGAAACAACTTGAAGAAGCTGGTGCTGAAGTAGAAATTAAGTAATTACTAATTCTCTTCTGTTTATCAGATACGGCATTAGGCCTGACAGTTCATGTCAGGTCTTTTCCTGTTTGTATACCATCAGAATAATAGTGCTGAATTTCAGTTTAATTTATCTAACATAAACTAATTAAAGCGTTGGCAACTAACAATACTCAAAATCTTAGAAAGAGCTTTGCAAAAACGAGAAGTACGGTTGAATACCCAGATTTCTTAGATATTCAAGTTAGATCTTTCAAAGATTTTTTTCAGATTGATACTCCTGCTGAAAATAGATTCAAAGAGGGACTTTATAAAGTTTTTGCAGAAAATTTTCCAATCTCTGACTCTCGTGATAATTTTATTTTGGACTTCATCGATTACAACATCGATACGCCGAAATATAATGTTGACGAATGTATTGATCGTGGATTAACGTACGCAGTACCTCTTAAAGCAAAACTTCGTCTTACATGTAACGATAAAGACAACGAAGACTTCCAGACAATCGAGCAGGAAGTGTTCCTTGGGAATATCCCTTACATGACTGAACGTGGTTCATTCGTTATCAATGGCGCAGAGCGAGTAATCGTATCTCAGTTGCACCGTTCTCCGGGTGTATTCTTTGCTCAAAGCAAACACACAAACGGAACAAAACTTTACTCTGCAAGAGTAATTCCTTTCAAAGGATCCTGGATTGAATTTGCAACAGACGTGAACAACGTGATGTTTGCTTACATCGATCGTAAAAAGAAATTCCCTGTAACTACCCTATTAAGAGCAATTGGTTACGGTAGTGATAAAGATATATTGGATTTATTTGGTTTATCTGAAGAAGTTGAAGCAAATAAAGCAAACATCAAAAAATCAATCGGTAGAAAATTAGCTGCACGTGTACTTCGTACATGGACAGAAGATTTCGTTGATGAAGATACTGGTGAGGTTGTTTCTATTGACCGTAACGAAGTTCTTCTTGAGCGTGATTCTATCATTAAAGAAGAAGACATTAACATCATTGTTGAGTCGGGTTCTAAATCAATTATCCTTCACCGTGAAGATGTGAATATTGCTGATTACACAATCATCTATAACACACTTCAGAAAGATAATTCAAATTCAGAAAAAGAAGCGGTTGAGCAAATCTACCGTCAATTAAGAAATACAGACGCACCGGATGAACAAACAGCTCGTGACATCATTCACAACTTGTTCTTCAGTGATAAACGTTATGATCTTGGTGAAGTTGGTCGTTACAGAATTAATAAAAAATTAGGTAGCGGCATGGGTAGTGAGGTAAAAGTCCTTACGAAAGAAGACATCATCAACATCGTTAAATACTTAATCGGTCTCATCAACTCACGTGCTGTTGTTGATGATATCGATCACTTGAGCAACCGTCGTGTTCGTACGATGGGTGAGCAGCTTTACAGCCAGTTCAGTGTTGGTCTTGCGCGTATGGCAAGAACAATCAAAGAACGTATGAACGTTCGTGATAACGAAGATTTCAAACCTGTAGATCTGATCAATGCTCGTACACTTTCTTCAGTAATCAATTCATTCTTCGGAACAAACCAGTTATCTCAATTCATGGATCAAACCAATCCATTGGCTGAGATCACACACAAGCGTCGTATGTCGGCTCTTGGGCCAGGCGGTTTATCCAGAGAGCGTGCTGGTTTCGAAGTTCGAGATGTTCACTATACGCACTACGGTCGTCTGTGTACAATCGAAACTCCTGAAGGTCCAAACATTGGTTTGATTTCTTCTCTTTGCGTTCACGCAAAAGTAAATAGCATGGGTTTCATCGAAACTCCTTACCGTAAAGTTATTGATGGTATCGTTGACGTTAAAAATCAACCGGTATTCTTAACAGCGGAAGAAGAAGACGGTGCACACATTGCACAGGCAAACGCTATGTACGACGATAATGGTAACTTCCTTAACGATCGTATCAAAGCAAGATATGAAGGCGACTTCCCGGTTATTGCTCCGGATAAAGTTGACTTGATTGATATCGCAACAAACCAGATCGTATCCGTTGCGGCGTCACTTATTCCATTCCTTGAGCATGATGATGCGAACCGTGCGTTGATGGGATCAAACATGCAGCGTCAGGCAGTTCCTCTATTGAGACCGGAAGCTCCGATCGTAGGTACAGGTCTTGAAAGACGCGTGGCAATGGATTCAAGAACATTGTTGATTGCAGAAGCTGATGGTGTTGTTGAATATGTAGATGCTAACGAAATTAAAATGCGTTACGATCTTACGGATGAAGATCGTTTGGTAAGTTTTGATTCAGACATCATCACATATAGCTTAATCAAATTCAGAAGAACCAACCAGGATACTTGTATCAACTTGAAGCCGGTTATTCAACATGGTGAAAGAGTTAAAAAAGGACAGGTATTATGCGAAGGTTATGCTACAGATAAAGGCGAGTTAGCATTAGGTAGAAACTTAATGGTAGCGTTCATGCCTTGGCAAGGGTACAACTTCGAGGATGCGATTGTTATCAGTGAAAAAGTAGTACGTGATGATATCTTCACATCTATTCACATTGAAGAATTTGAATTAGAAGTTAGAGATACAAAACGTGGTGAAGAAGAATTAACTTCTGAGATTCCGAACGTAAGTGAAGAAGCTGTTAAGAACCTGGATGAAAACGGTATTATCCGTACAGGTGCTGAAATTAAAGAAGGTGATATCTTAATCGGTAAAATCACTCCTAAAGGTGAATCTGATCCTACACCGGAAGAGAAATTGCTTCGTGCAATCTTCGGTGATAAAGCTGGTGATGTGAAGGATGCTTCTATGAAAGCTCCGCCATCATTACGTGGTGTTGTTATCGATACAAAATTATTCTCCCGTCCGAAAAAAGATAAAGACTTACGTCTGAAATCTAAGAAGCAGGTTGAGACAATTAAGAGTAAGTACAGCAAAGATCTTTTGGCTTTAAGAGAGCAAATGATTGAAAAGCTTGCAACTTTATTGGAAGGCCAGACTTCTCAAGGTGTTAAACACAAATTCGGAGATGAAGTAATTTCTAAAGGCGTTAAATTCTCTCGTAAAAATATTGAGGCGAATGTCTTCCCAGACAAGAACCCATACAGAGATGAGAGCAACTACAACGTTCAGGAAGAAGCTAACTTATTAGGTGATTTGATTATTGATAATTGGACATCTGATAAAAAGATCAATGAAAACGTTTTACGTTTAGTTAAAAACTATTTAACACAACGTAACGAAACAGCTGGTAAATTCAAGCGTGAGCGTTTCACTTTAGAAGTTGGTGATGAATTACCTGCAGGTATTGTTCAATTAGCAAAAGTATATATCGCTAAGAAACGTAAGTTGAAAGTTGGTGATAAGATGGCGGGTCGTCACGGTAACAAAGGGGTTGTTGCCCGTATCGTTCGTGATGAAGATATGCCATTCTTAGAAGATGGAACACCAGTAGATATCGTACTTAACCCACTAGGGGTACCTTCACGTATGAACATTGGTCAGATCTATGAAACACTATTAGGTCTTGCTGGTAAACGTTTAGGTAGAAAGTATGCAACTCCGATCTTCGATGGTGCTTCTGAAGAAGAAGTAATCAACGAATTAAGAGATGCAGGTTTACCTACAATCGGTCGTACGAAATTGGTAGATGGTTTATCGGGTAATCCTTTTGACCAACCAGTTACAGTAGGTGTTATTTATATGATGAAACTTGGTCACTTGGTTGATGATAAGATGCACGCTCGTTCAATCGGGCCATACTCTCTTATCACGCAGCAACCATTGGGCGGTAAAGCTCAATTTGGTGGTCAGCGTTTTGGTGAAATGGAGGTTTGGGCACTTGAAGCATTCGGTGCAGCAAATATTCTTCAGGAGATCCTTACAGTGAAATCTGATGATGTTGTAGGTCGTGCTAAAACATACGAATGTATTGTTAAAGGCGAAAACCTACCGAGACCAAACATCCCGGAATCATTCAATGTATTGGTGCATGAACTAAGAGGTTTAGCTCTTGAGATCACACTTCACTAATATCATAATAGTTTAAGAACCTTTTGGCTAACCAATAGACACAGAAAAAAATGGCGTTCAGAAAAAACAAAAAACTGAATAACGATTTCACAAAAGTAACCATCAGTCTTGCTTCTCCGGAATCAATTCTTGAAGGATCTCATGGTGAGGTTACACAACCGGAAACAATCAATTACAGAACGTACAAACCAGAGATGGGTGGTTTGTTCTGCGAAAGAATTTTCGGTCCGGTAAAAGACTGGGAATGTCACTGCGGTAAATACAAACGTATCCGTTACAAAGGGATTATTTGTGACCGTTGCGGTGTTGAAGTAACTGAGAAAAAAGTTCGTCGTGAACGTATGGGGCACATCGAATTAGTAGTACCTGTTGCGCATATCTGGTATTTCCGTTCACTACCAAATAAGATCGGTTACATGTTAGGTTTACCTACTAAAAAACTTGATCAGATTATATATTACGAGCGTTACGTTGTTATTCAATCAGGCGTTAAATCTGAAGATGGTATCAACTACCTTGATTTCCTTACTGAAGATGAATATCTGGATATCCTGGATAAACTTCCTCGTGAGAACCAATTATTAGACGATAAAGATCCGAATAAATTCATCGCGAAGATGGGGGCTGATGCGTTAGAAACACTTCTATCTCGTCTGAACCTAGATGAATTATCATACAGCTTACGTCACGCAGCAGCGAACGATACTTCTCAGCAACGTAAAGCAGAAGCTTTAAAACGTTTGAAAGTTGTTGAAGCTTTCCGTGATGCAAGATCTCGTATAGAAAACAAACCAGAGTGGATGATCATCCGCATGGTTCCTGTTATTCCCCCTGAATTACGTCCATTAGTTCCATTGGATGGTGGCCGTTTCGCAACATCAGATTTGAATGATCTTTACAGACGTGTTATTATCCGTAACAATCGTTTGAAGAGATTGATCGAAATTAAAGCTCCGGAAGTAATCCTACGTAACGAAAAACGTATGCTTCAGGAAGCAGTGGATTCATTGTTTGACAACTCACGTAAGATTAACGCTGTACGTGCAGAAGGTAACAGAGCATTGAAATCACTTTCAGATATGTTGAAGGGTAAGCAAGGACGTTTCCGTCAGAACTTACTTGGTAAACGTGTTGATTACTCTGGTCGTTCTGTAATCGTTGTAGGCCCTGAATTGAAAATGCATGAGTGCGGTCTTCCGAAAGATATGGCAGCTGAATTATTCAAGCCATTTATTATTCGTAAGCTGATCGAGCGTGGTATTGTAAAAACAGTTAAGTCTGCTAAGAAAATAGTGGATCGTAAAGATCCGGTTGTTTGGGATATCCTAGAAAACGTATTGAAAGGTCACCCGATCCTTCTAAACCGTGCTCCTACACTTCACCGTCTAGGTATCCAGGCATTCCAGCCAAAATTAATCGAAGGAAAAGCAATCCAGTTACACCCGTTAGTGTGTACTGCCTTCAACGCCGATTTCGATGGTGACCAAATGGCTGTTCACGTGCCGCTTGGACACGAAGCTATTCTTGAAGCATCGTTATTGATGATTGCATCTCATAACATCCTGAACCCTGCGAATGGTGCTCCAATTACAGTACCATCTCAAGACATGGTTCTTGGTTTATACTATGTAACAAAAGGCCGTAAGTCAACGCCTGAACACCCGATCAAAGGTGAAGGTATGGCATTCTACGGTGCTGAAGAAGTTGTGATCGCTATCAACGAAGGACGTTTATCACAACATGCACATATTAAAGTTAAAGGTACCGTACGTACAGATTCAGGTGAATTAGTAGAACAAATGATCGATACCGTTGCAGGTAGAGTATTGTTCAACTTAGTTGTTCCGGAAGAAGTAGGTTTCGTAAACGAGCTTTTAACAAAGAAAAAATTACAGTTGATCATTGGTATGGTATTCAAGATCGCTGGTATGTCTAAGACTGCGAAGTTCCTGGATGATATCAAGCAGATCGGATTCCAGATGGCCTTCAGAGGTGGTCTTTCTATTGGTTTGGATAACATTGGTATCCCGGCTGATAAAAATACATTGATCGATGGTGCTAAGAAAGAAGTTGATTCTGTATGGAGCAACTACTTAATGGGTCTTATCACTGATAACGAACGTTATAACCAGGTTATTGATATCTGGACACGCGTTAACTCTGAGATCACGGATACATTGATGAAGCAGCTTGAAGCTGACCAGCAAGGTTTCAACCCGATCTACATGATGATGCACTCAGGTGCTCGTGGTTCTCGTGAGCAGATCCGTCAGTTAGGTGGTATGAGAGGTTTGATGGCGAAACCACAAAAGAACTTACAAGGTTCAGTTGGTGAGATCATCGAAAACCCGATTCTTTCTAACTTCAAAGAAGGTCTTGACGTTATTGAGTACTTTATCTCTACGCACGGTGCACGTAAAGGTCTTGCCGATACAGCCCTTAAAACGGCCGATGCAGGTTACTTAACCCGTCGTTTGGTAGATGTTGCTCAGGACGCGATTATCAACGAACAGGATTGTGGTACATTAAGAGGTCTTACTGTTTCTGCATTAAAAGACAACGATGATATCGTTGAACCTTTAACAGAGCGTATCCTTGGTAGAGTGAGTGTTCACGATGTGTTCCACATTCTTACAAATGAATTACTTGTTTCTTCAGGACAAGAAATTACTGAAGAGATTGCAAGAAAAATAGATGACTCTGGTATTGAATCTGTAGAAATCAGATCAGTGCTTACTTGTGAATCAAGAAGAGGATGCTGTGCAAAATGCTACGGTAGAAACTTATCATCCGGCCAGATGGTTGGTATCGGTGAATCTGTAGGTGTTATTGCAGCACAATCAATTGGTGAACCGGGTACTCAGTTAACACTTCGTACCTTCCACGTGGGTGGTACGGCATCTAACATCACGGTTGATGCAAACATTAAAGCTAAGTTTGATGGTGTAGTTGCTTTTGATGATTTAAGAGTAATTCAGTCTACAAACTTGGAAGGTGATAAAGTTACTGTAGTAATGGGTCGTTCAGGTGAGATTCGTATCGTTGAGCCGGTATCTGGTAAAACATTATTGAGCAATCACGTTCCTTACGGTGCATTCCTTAACGTGAAAGATGGAGAGACTGTGAAGAAAGGACAGGAGCTTTGCTTCTGGGATCCATACAACGCAGTTATCTTGTCTGAATTCGAAGGTACAATCCAATTCGATTCGATCGAAGAAGGTGTTACTTACCGTGAAGAATCTGATGAGCAGACAGGTCACAGAGAAAAAGTTATCGTTGACACAAAAGATAAAACGAAAAACCCTGCAATCATTGTAAACCATAAGAAAGGTGAGCCTAAAGGATACAGCATCCCGGTAGGTGCCCACTTAGCGGTTGAAGATGGACAGGATGTTAAACCTGGTCAGGTATTGGTTAAGATCCCTCGTTCTGTTGGTAAAACAAGAGATATTACAGGAGGTCTTCCACGAGTAACAGAATTGTTCGAAGCTCGTAACCCTTCTAACCCGGCTGTTGTTAGTGAGATTGATGGTATTGTTACATACGGTGCAATCAAGAGAGGTAACAGAGAAATCTTCATCGAATCTAAAGATGGCGTTAAGAAGAGATACATGGTACCGCTTTCTAAGCACATCCTCGTTCAGGACAACGATTTCATCCGTTCAGGTAATCCTTTGACAGATGGTGCAATCACACCGTCAGATATCTTATCAATCAAAGGTCCTACAGCGGTTCAGGAATATTTAGTAAACGAAATTCAGGAAGTATACCGTCTGCAAGGTGTAAAAATCAATGACAAGCACATTGAGATCATTGTTAGACAGATGATGCAAAAGGTTCAGATTATCGAAGCTGGTGATACATCTTTCTTAACAAACCAGGCAGTGGATCGTTTCAAGTTCAGAGAAGAAAACGACAATATCTTAGATAAGAAAGTTGTTGTAGAATGCGGAGATTCTGAAAAACTAAGACCAGGGATGATTATTACTGCACGTCAGCTAAGAGATGAAAACTCAAGTCTGAAGCGTAAAGATCAGCGTCTGGTAGTAGTTAGAGATGCAGAACCAGCTGTTTCTATGCCAACGTTACAAGGTATTACACAAGCTTCTTTGGATACAGAAAGCTTCATCTCTGCAGCATCGTTCCAGGAAACAACAAAAGTTCTGAGCGAAGCAGCAGTAAGAGGAAAAGTAGATTACTTGAAAGGCTTGAAAGAAAACGTTATCGTAGGTCACTTAATCCCTGCAGGTACAGGTCAGCGAGTATTCAACGACATCATTGTAGGATCTAAAGAAGAATACGATAGCTTGATTGCTTCAAAAGAGGCATTCAATGCTTCTCGCAAAGGCGAGTTACAACAGAGTTAATCATTCATTGATAAAATAAACAAGGGCACTGGTTTAAAACCTTTGCCCTTGTTTTTTCTAAAAGCGTCTTATTAAATATGGCTATCAAAAATAACCCGGCTGAAGAAATAATGCAGAATCAATTAAACATTGAATTGCCGGAAGACATGGCAGAAGGTGTTTACGCTAATTTAGCGATGATTGCGCATTCCAACAGTGAGTTTGTATTGGATTTCATCCGTATGATGCCAGGGGTTCCTAAAGCGCGCGTAAAAGCACGCGTTGTATTGACTCCAGAGCACGCAAAACGCTTATTACAGGCCCTGAATGACAATATTGTGAAATACGAAGAGTCATTTGGAGCAATCAAGGATCAGGAAGAATTTCCTCGTTTCCCGATGAATTTCGGGGGCACAATAGGAGAGGCATAGTCCAATCCGTCCAAAAAACAGCAATAAAATAATAAAGAATACCAGATTTGGTGATAAGATGTGGATGATTTTTTAAAAAAATAATATCCACAATTTGCAGAATAGCCAAATATGCGTACCTTTGCAGTCCGATAAATTGAGAATAGTTAAATACTTAGGATAAATGCCTACTATACAACAATTAGTAAGAAAAGGAAGAGAACAACTTGTATTCAAGTCCAAGTCTCCTGCTCTAGATTCCTGCCCACAAAGAAGGGGCGTATGTACACGTGTGTACACTACAACACCAAAGAAACCAAACTCTGCGATGCGTAAAGTTGCGAGGGTGCGTTTAACAAACTCTAAAGAGGTGAATGCTTACATCCCAGGAGAAGGACACAACCTTCAAGAACACTCAATCGTGTTGATCCGTGGTGGTAGAGTAAAAGATCTTCCAGGTGTTCGTTATCACATCGTTCGTGGAGCGTTAGATACTGCCGGAGTTAACGGTAGAAAACAAAGTAGATCTAAATACGGTGCTAAGAGACCTAAACCAGGCCAGGCTGCTGCAGCTCCTGCTAAAGGCAAGAAAAAATAATTAGATTATGAGAAAGGCGAAACCAAAGAAGAGATATCTTCTTCCTGATCCTAAATTTAGTGACACTATGGTTACTAAATTTGTTAACAGCTTAATGTATGATGGCAAAAAAAGCACAGCATACTCAATTTTTTACGATGCAGTAGCATTAGTTGAAAAGAAAACTTCTGAAAGCGGTTTAGAAGTTTGGAGAAAGGCACTTAACAACGTGAGCCCTCAGGTTGAGGTTCGTTCTCGTCGTGTAGGTGGTTCTACTTTCCAGGTTCCAACTGAAGTTCGTCCGGATAGAAAGATGGCTTTAGGAATGAAATGGTTGATCAACTACGCTCGTTCCCGTGGTGAAAAAACAATGACAGATAAATTGGCTGGTGAAATTATCTCTGCTTCTAAAGGTGAAGGCGCTGCAGTTAAAAAGAGAGATGATGTACACAGAATGGCTGAAGCAAACAAAGCATTCTCACATTTCAGATTCTAATTTTCGGCAAACGATATTATGGCTCGCGATTTAAAATTCACAAGAAATATTGGTATTGCCGCTCACATTGATGCTGGTAAAACTACTACTACTGAACGTATCCTTTACTATGCTGGTGTAAACCACAAAATTGGTGAAGTACACGAAGGTGGAGCAACAATGGACTGGATGGCTCAGGAGCAGGAAAGAGGTATTACAATTACTTCTGCTGCAACTACAGTTGGCTGGAAATATAGAAACAATAACTACCACGTAAACATCATAGATACACCTGGTCACGTTGACTTTACTGTTGAAGTAAACAGATCTCTACGTGTACTTGATGGTTTGGTATTCTTATTTAGTGCAGTTGATGGTGTTGAACCACAATCTGAAACAAACTGGCGTTTAGCAAACAATTACAAAGTTGCTAGATTAGGTTTCGTTAATAAAATGGACCGTTCTGGCGCAGATTTCTTAAACGTGTGCAAGCAAGTTAAAGAAATGTTGGGTAGCAACGCTGTTCCATTGCAATTACCAATCGGTGCTGAAGATAACTTCCAGGGTGTTGTTGATCTTGTGAATAACAGAGCAATCGTTTGGAATGAAGCTGACAAAGGTATGACTTTCACAGAAGTGCCTATCCCAGCTGATATGGTTGACGAGACTCTAGAATACAGAGAAAAATTACTTGAAGCAGTAGCTGATTATGATGAGACTTTGATGGAGAAATTCTTCGAAGATCCAAACTCAATCTCAGAAGCTGAAATATTAACAGCATTACGTAAGGCTGTTTTAGATATGAAAATCGTACCAATGTTGTGCGGTTCTTCTTTCAAAAACAAAGGCGTACAAACAATGCTTGATTATGTAATGGAGTTATTACCATCTCCATTAGACAGAGATAACATCGTAGGTACCGATCCTGATACAGATAAAGAAGTTGTGCGTAAGCCGGTTGAAACAGATCCATTCTGTGCACTTGCATTCAAAATCGCAACTGACCCGTTTGTAGGCCGTCTATGTTTCGTTAGATCATACTCAGGTCTTCTTGAATCAGGTTCTTACGTTTACAATACACGTTCTGGAAACAAGGAAAGAATTTCCCGTATCTTCCAGATGCACGCAAACAAGCAAAATCAAATCGAAAGATTACACTGCGGTGATATTGGAGCTGTTGTAGGTTTCAAGGATATCAAAACGGGTGATACTCTTTGCGATGAAAAAAATAAAATTGTTCTTGAATCAATGGTTTTCCCAGAGCCGGTTATCGGTTATGCGATTGAACCTAAGACTCAAGCTGACGTGGACAAGATGGGTGTTGCTATCGCTAAATTGGTAGAAGAAGATCCAACGTTACACGTTCACACTGATCAGGAAACTGGCCAGACAATTTTGAGAGGTATGGGTGAATTGCACCTTGAAATCATCATCGATCGTATGAAGCGTGAATTCAAGGTTGAAATTAACCAAGGTGCTCCTCAGGTTGCTTACAAAGAATCATTAACAAAAAGTACAGAACACCGCGAAGTTTTCAAAAAACAGTCAGGTGGTCGTGGTAAGTTCGCAGATATCGTATTCGAATTATCTCCTCGTGAAGACGAGAAATTAGGATTAGAGTTTGTAAACAATATCGTGGGTGGTGTGATTCCAAAAGAATTTATTCCATCTATTCAGAAAGGTTTTGAAGAGGCAATGAAAAATGGCGTAATCGCTGGTTTCCCTGTGGAATCAATGAAAGTACGTTTATTCCATGGTTCATTCCACGATGTCGATTCAGATGCATTATCATTTGAATTAGCAGCAAGACAAGGTTTCAAAGAAGCAGCTAAGAATGCAGGTGCAAAAATCATGGAACCAATTATGTCTGTTGAAGTTGTTACTCCGGAAGAATATACAGGTCCGGTAACAGGTGACTTGAACAGAAGAAGAGGTATGATGAAAGGCATGGATTCTAAAATGGGAGCTCAGGTTATCAAAGCGGACGTTCCATTGTCTGAACTATTCGGCTATGTGACTGATTTGAGAACTATCTCTTCTGGTCGTGCAACCGCTTCATTGACATTCTCTCATTATGAATTCGTTCCTGCAAACCTTGCAGAAACTATAGTAGCTAAAGTTAAAGGTACTGCTGTAAGCAAATAATATCATGAATCAAAAAATCAGAATAAAACTTAAATCTTACGATCACAACCTGGTTGATAAATCTTCCGAGAGAATCGTGAGAGCTGTTAAGGCTACAGGGGCTGTTGTTAGCGGTCCAATTCCATTGCCTACAGAAAAAGAGATTTTCACAGTATTGAGATCTCCACACGTTAACAAGAAATCAAGAGATCAGTATCAACTTTGCACTTACAAAAGATTAGTTGATATCTATTCTACAAGTTCTAAAACAGTTGATGCTCTAATGAAATTAGAGTTACCAAGTGGAGTAGACGTAGAAATCAAAGTTTGATAAAATATCTCTTTTTGATAGAAATAATAGAATGTAATACGAAAGTATTACATTTCTTTTCTACAAAGGGCTCATTTAAGAGAAAATAAACGTAAACTAATTTTGCTTACATGTATTTTTTCGTATCTTTGCAGTCCCTTTTTAGCGAAGGTGTAAATAATTAAATTGTATTGTCCGTAAAATATTAGGGTGATGTCCGGTATTATAGGTAAAAAAGTAGGGATGACAAGCGTATATGATACAGTAGGGAATTATGTTCCTTGTACTGTTATCGAAGCAGGTCCTTGCGTTATCACGCAAATCAAAACTGTAGAAACAGACGGTTACAAAGCTGTTCAGTTGGCTTTCGATGATAAAAAAGAAAAGAGCACTACAAAGCCTCTTTTAGGTCATTTCAAAAAAGCAGGTGTTTCTCCAAAAAGAAAGCTTGTTGAATTTAAAGGTTTTGAAAACGAATTGTCTTTAGGACAATCATTAGCTGCGCAAGACATATTTGTAGAAGGCGACTTCGTAGATGTTGTTGGTACTGCTAAAGGTAGAGGTTTTCAAGGTGTAGTAAAAAGACATGGTTTTGGTGGTGTGGGTGGTCAAACTCACGGTCAGCATAACAGAGCTCGTCACGCCGGTTCTATCGGTGCTTGTTCTTTCCCTGCACGTGTATTCAAAGGTACTCGTATGGCTGGCAGAATGGGTAACAACAGAGTTAAAATTCAAAATTTACAAATTTTGAAAGTTTATCCTGAGCACAACTTATTAGTTGTTAGTGGTTCTGTACCAGGTTCTAAAAATTCTTACGTTTTAATTGAGAAGTAATTATGGAACTTTCCTTATTAAATATCAAAGGTAAAGATACTGGAAAGAAAGTAGTTCTTTCTGACGATATCTTCGCGGTAGAGCCTAACAACCACGCGATCTATTTAGATGTGAAACAATATCTTGCTCACCAAAGACAAGGTACTCACAAAGCTAAAGAACGTGCTGAAGTTTCTTTTTCTACTAAGAAATTGAAAAAACAAAAAGGTACAGGCGGTGCGAGAGCAGGTAGCCGTAAATCACCAGTATTTGTTGGTGGTGGTACTATCTTCGGTCCAAGACCAAGAACATATGGTTTCAAAGTAAACAAAAAAGTTAAAGATTTAGCACGTAAATCTGCTTTCAGCCACAAGTTGAAAGAAAGCAACGTGACTGTTCTTGAGAACTTTACTTTGAAAGCTCCAAAAACTAAAGATTATTTAGCAATACTTAAAGATCTTTCTTTCGATACGAAAAAGACTTTATTAGTTATCGCTGATATCGATAAAAACATAATCCTTTCAAGCAGAAACTTGAAAAAAGCTAAAGTTGTTAGCGTAGACCAAATCAATACTTATGATTTAGTAAATGCTGAGAAAGTAGTTATTTCTGAAGGATCTGTTTCGAAAATTGAAGCGTTACTCAACTAATTAGAGTCATGAGTATTTTAAAGAAACCACTTATTACCGAGAAGGTATCTGCACAGAATGAAGGTGGAGTATACGGCTTTGTTGTAGATAAAAATGCAAACAAAGTTGCCATCAAACAAGCAGTTGAAAAAATGTACGGCGTCAATGTTGAAGAAGTAAGAACCATGATCGCTCCAGGTAAAAAGAAAACCCGTTACAGCAAAGGGGCTTTCTTAACTGGAAAGACATCTTCATTCAAAAAGGCAATCGTAAAAGTTAAAGACGGAGAAATCATAGATTTCTACAGTAATCTATAATCATTAAGGTTCCATCATGTCACTGAAAAAATTCAGACCGATCACACCTGGTACAAGATTCAGAGTAGGCCCATCATTCGATGATGTTACTACATCTACTCCTGAAAAATCGCTTCTTGTTTCTATTAAGAAATCAGGCGGTCGTAACAGCCAAGGTAAAATGACTATGCGCTATATTGGCGGTGGTCACAAACAGCAGTATCGTATTATCGATTTCAAACGCGACAAACACGCTATTCCAGCAGTTGTAAAAACTATTGAATACGATCCAAATCGTACTGCACGTATCGCTTTATTGTCTTATGCAGACGGTGAAAAAAGATACATCATTGCTCCGGCAGGATTAACAGTTGGTACTACGTTACTTTCTGGTCCTGGTATCGCTCCGGAAGTTGGTAACTGTTTACCACTATCAGATATTCCTCTAGGTACTGTTGTACACAATATAGAGTTAAAGCCAGGTAAAGGTGCTGCGATGTCTCGTAGTGCTGGTACTTACGCTCAGTTAGTTGCTCGTGAAGGTAAATATGCTACGCTTAAATTACCTTCCGGTGAAATGAGAATGGTCCTTGTAGTTTGCTATGCAACTATCGGTACTGTTTCTAATGCAGACCACATGAACCTTACAAAAGGTAAAGCTGGTGCTACAAGATGGACAGGTAAGAGACCACGTGTAAGAGGTGTTGCTATGAACCCTGTTGATCACCCAATGGGTGGTGGTGAAGGTCGTTCATCTGGTGGTCACCCAAGATCTAGAAAAGGCTTGTATGCTAAAGGTGGTAAGACCAGAAGCGCAAACAAGTATTCTAAGAATATGATAGTTAAAAAAAGAGTTAACAAAAGATTGAGTAAATAATGTCACGTTCGCTCAAAAAAGGCCCATACATCGATTTCCGTCTTGACAATAAAGTTCAGGCGTTGAATGAATCTTCCAAGAAGACTGTTATCAAAACCTGGTCAAGAAGATCAATGATTTCTCCTGAATTCGTTGGACATACTTTCGCAGTACACAACGGAAATAAATTTATCCCTGTTTATGTTACTGAAAACATGGTAGGACATAAATTTGGTGAATTTTCACCAACAAGGACTTTCAAAGGTCACGCGGCTAAAAAGAAATAATTAGAGTCATTCATAATGACATTGTATTCCAATGGAAACGACAGTTAAAATAAAAAAATCAGTTCTCAAAAGACAGAAGATTGCAGCAGCGAAAGAAGCTGCAGCAAAAGGAGCTGTTAAGGCACACCTTAACAACGTTCCAACTTCTACTAGAAAAATGAGACTTGTAGCTGATCTTGTAAGAGGACAGCGTGTAACTTTAGCGTTAGGTATCTTGAAATACCAGGCTAAACAAGGTGCTAGAAAATTAGAAAAATTAGTACTTGGTTCTGTTGCTGATTGGCAAGCTAAAAACTCTGAAGCTAGAGTTGAAGATGCTGATTTATATATTCGCGAAATTTTTGTAGATGGCGGTAGAGTTCTTAAAAGACTTCGTACTGCTCCTCAAGGTAGAGCGTATAGAGTTCGTAAAAGATCTAACCACATCACAATTGTGATTGATTCTTTAAAAGAACTACCTGCTGCACCAGTTGCAGTAGTTGAAGAAAAAGAAGTTGTTGCTGCTAAAGCTTCGAAGCCAAAAGCTGCTGCTAAAAAGGCAACTGGTGAAAAAAGCAAAGCTAAAACTAAAGCGAATTAATTACCATGGGACAAAAAGTTAATCCGATAGGTTTCCGTTTAGGAGTTGTTAAAGGTTGGGAATCTAACTGGTACGGAGGCAAAACATTTGCTGACAAATTAGTTGAAGACGAACAAATCCGTAAATATGTACTTGCTCGTATTCCTAAAGGCGGAATCTCTAAAATAGTTATTGAAAGAACTATAAAAAGAGTAACTCTTACAATTAATACTGCTAGACCAGGTGTTGTAATTGGTAAAGGTGGCGCTGAAGTTGATAAAATTAAAGAAGAGTTAAAGAAAATTACAGGTAAAGATGTTCAAATCAACATCTTTGAAATTAAAAGACCTGAAATGGAAGCTCTTTTAGTTGGTGAATCAATCGCTCAACAATTAAAAGCAAGAATTTCTTACCGTCGTGCAATGAAGCAAGCAATTGCTGGTACTATGCGTGTAGGTGCTCTTGGTATTAAAGTTAAATTATCTGGTCGTTTAGGTGGTGCTGAGATGGCACGTACTGACCAATATAAAGAAGGACGTATTCCTTTGCATACATTACGTGCTGATATTGACTATGCTGTAAGCGAAGCATTAACAGTTTATGGTAAAATCGGTATCAAAGTATGGATCTTCAAAGGTGAAGTATACGGCAAGAGAGATTTATCTCCGAATGTAGGAAGTGCTGCATCTGGTACAAGTTCTTCTAACAACGAAAATGCTGCTCCGAACCAAGGTCCGAGAAGAAAAAGAGGCGGCGAAGGTAATAGAAAAAAGTCTAACAAATAGAACAGAGATTCTGTCTGTATATAAATAAAAGTCATGTTACAGCCAAAACGTACAACATATAGAAAGCAGCAAAAAGGGAGAGTAACTGGTGTTGCTACCCGTGGTCATAGAATTGCTTTCGGCTCTTTTGCAATTAAATCTTTAGAAGGCGGTTGGATTACAGCTCGTCAGATTGAAGCAGCACGTATCGCAATGACTCGTGCAATGAAAAGAGAAGGCCAGGTTTGGATCAGAATATTTCCTGACAAACCAATCACTCAGAAACCTGCAGAGGTTCGTATGGGTAAAGGTAAAGGTGCTCCTGAATATTGGGTTGCTTGTATCAAACCAGGTACAATCTTATTCGAATCAGGTGGAGTATCAATAGAAACGGCACAAGAATCTTTGCGTTTGGCTGCGCAGAAATTGCCTTTCAAAACAAAATTTATTGTAAGACCGGATTACGTAGCATCATAATATGAAAACTGCTGAAATAAAAGGTTTATCGGTACAAGATTTAAAGCAACGTATCGTTGCTGAAAAAGAGAACTTGCACAAGCTGAAATTTGCACATGCGATTTCTCCAATTGAGAACCCGATGAAAATAAGTCATACTCGTAAGCTGATTGCTCAATTGAGTACTGAACTTACTGCAAAAAGTAAATAAGTTAAGGTCGAAAGATTAAATCTACCGAACTATAATGGAAGAGATTCTAAGAAACGCCAGAAAAGAAAGAACTGGTAAAGTAGTTAGTAATAAGATGAATAAATCTATTACTGTAGCTGTTGAGCGTAAAGTGAAACACGCTAAGTATGGTAAGTTCATACACAAGACTACAAAATTAATGGCCCATGATGAAAATCAGGAATGCGGAATTGGTGATACAGTACGCGTTATGGAAACAAGACCATTAAGTAAATTGAAACGTTGGAGACTCGTTGAAGTCATTGAAAAAGCTAAGTAATCATGGTACAACAAGAATCAAGGCTATCCGTAGCAGACAACAGTGGTGCTAAAGAAGTGTTAGTAATCCGTGTACTAGGTGGTACTGGTAAAAGATATGCTTCAATTGGTGACAAGATTGTTGTGACTGTAAAGTCAGCAATTTCTTCAAGCAACATGAAGAAGGGTACGGTATCTAAAGCCGTGGTGGTACGCACCAAAAAAGAAGTTAAGCGTGCGGATGGCTCATACATCCGTTTCTCTGATAACGCTGCAGTTTTGTTAAACAATAATGACGAACCAAGAGGTACTCGTATCTTTGGTCCAGTTGCGCGCGAATTGAGAGACAAGCAATTTATGAAAATCGTTTCATTAGCCCCTGAAGTTCTTTAATTCGTATGGCAAGCAATAAACAAACAAAATTACATGTCCGCACAGGTGATAACGTTATCGTTATCTCAGGTGATGACAAGGGAAAACCTGGAAAGGTTCTTTCTGTAGATAAGGAAAACCAAAAGGCTATTGTTGAAGGTATCAATATTGTTACTAAACACAATAAACCTACTGCGAATGTACCTAACGGTGGCATTGTAAAGAAGGAAGCTCCTATTCACATCAGCAAACTGATGATCGCTGATCCAAAAACTGGAAAGGCAACAAGAATTGGCCGTAAAGAAGATAAAAACGGCAAAATGGTTAGATACGCTAAAAAGTCAGGGGAGGTAATAAAAAATGGCTAATCCTAGATTAAAAGATAAATATCTTAATGATATTCTTCCGGAACTAAAGAAGAAATTTCAATATTCTTCTGTTATGCAAGTTCCTAAGATTACAAAAATTGTAATCAACAAAGGTATTGGTGCAGCAGTTGCTGACAAGAAATTAGTTGATGTAGGTGTTGAAGAACTTACATTGATCTCTGGTCAGAAAGCAGTAGCAACGAAGTCTAAGTTAGATGTTTCCAACTTCAAACTTAGAGCAAACATGCCAATCGGTGCTAAAGTTACTTTAAGAGGTAACCACATGTATGAGTTCCTTGATCGTTTAACGGCAGTTGCTCTTCCACGTGTACGTGACTTCAAAGGTATCAATGACAAAGGTTTTGATGGTCGTGGAAACTACACGTTAGGTGTTAAAGAACAGATCATTTTCCCTGAGATCAGCATTGATAAGATCAATAAAATTACTGGTATGGATATCACAATCGTGACGACTGCCAATACTGACGAAGAAAGTTTTGAACTTCTGAAAGCATTCGGTATGCCGTTTGCCTCTCTGAAAAAATAATATTATACCATGGCTAAAGAATCGGTAAAAGCTAGAGAAAGAAAAAAGCAGGCAACTGTTGAAAGATTTGCTGCTAAAAGAAAAGCTCTAAAAGAAGCAGGTGATTACGTAGGTTTAGATAAACTTCCTAAAAACGCTTCTCCAGTACGTTTGCATAATCGTTGTAAATTAACTGGTCGTCCAAGAGGTTATATGAGAAAATTCGGTATCAACCGTGTTACTTTCAGAGAACTTGCAGCAAATGGTAAAATTCCAGGTGTAACTAGAGCAAGCTGGTAATTTATTTCAAAATACTTTATTATTAAAAAATAATATCGTACCTTTGCAGGCCCTTTTAGGGCTTTTAATTTCTTATTAAAGTTGTTAGAATTGTTAAATATATGGATCCAATAGCCGATTACCTTACAAAAATCAGAAACGCGATAAAAGCAAAACATCGCGTAGTTGAGGTGCCTGCTTCAAATATCAAGAAGGAGATCACTAAGGTATTATTTGATAAAGGTTATATTCAAAGCTATAAATTTGAAGATAGTGCTGTACAAGGCTCTATCAAGATAGCTTTAAAATATCACCCGCTTACGAAAGAATCAGCAATTCTTAAGCTTGAGCGCATTAGTAAGCCAGGTTTGAGAAAATATACGCACGCTGAAACAATGCCGCGCGTATTAAATGGTCTTGGTGTCGCTATTCTTTCTACCTCTAAAGGTATAATGAGCGATAAAGAAGCTAAAAGTTTGAACATAGGCGGAGAAGTTCTTTGCTTTGTATATTAATTTAAATTTCGGACGAATACTATGTCACGTATTGGTAAATTACCTGTAACTCTTCCGGAAAAAGTTGAATTATCTGTATCAGCAAGTAATCTTGTTACAGTAAAAGGACCTAAAGGTACTCTTACTCAACAAGTTGATCCAGATATCAAAGTTTCCGTAGAAGATGGAAAGGTTGTAGTTGCTAGACCTACTGAGCAAAAAAGACACAAAGCTTTACACGGTTTGTATCGCTCATTAATCAGCAACATGGTTCAAGGTGTTAGCCAGGGCTACAAAGTTGAACTTGAATTGGTTGGGGTTGGTTACAAAGCAACAGCAACTAATAACATCCTTGAATTAAGCTTAGGATATTCTCACGGTATCTTCTTGAAGTTACCTGCAGAAATCTCTGCTTCAGCATTAACGGAAAAGGGTAAAAACCCTATCGTTACTTTAGAGTGTATTGATAAGCAGTTAATCGGTCAGGTTTCTGCAAAAATCAGATCTCTAAGAAAAATCGAACCATACAAAGGTAAAGGTGTTCGATTCAAAGGAGAAGTTGTAAGAAGAAAAGCTGGTAAAACAGCATCTAAATAAATAAGACATGGCAACTAAGAAAGATCTTAGAAGGCTCAGAATAAAAAGAGGTATCAGAAATAAAATTTCTGGTACTGCTGAGAAACCAAGATTATCTGTATTCAGAAGCAATACAGGTATATCAGCTCAATTAATTGACGATATCAGCGGCTTGACTCTTGCAAGCAGCTCTTCTGTTGAATTTAAATCTAGCAAAGGTACAAAAAGCGAGATTTCAACATTAGTAGGTAAAAAAATTGCAGAAAAAGCTGCTGCGAAAGGTATCAAAAATATTGTTTTTGATAGAGGTGGCTTTTTATACCACGGTCGTGTGAAGGCATTGGCTGAAGGTGCAAGAGAAGGTGGTTTAGCATTCTAATTCATAAAGAAAAGATATTATGTCTCAAGTCAACGTTAAAACGGTAAAAGCGAGTGAAATCGAGCTTAAAGAGCATGTTGTTGCTATTAACCGCGTTGCTAAAGTAGTTAAAGGTGGACGTCGTTTCAGTTTTTCTGCAATAGTTGTAGTAGGAGATGGACACGGTGTTGTTGGTCACGGTTTAGGTAAAGCAAATGAAGTTACAGATGCGATCACTAAAGCTATCGACGACGCTAAAAAGAATCTTATAAAAGTTCCAGTAATCAATGGAACATTACCACACGAAATGATCGGTAAATTCAGCGGTGGTTTTGTATTTGTTAAGCCAGCTGCTCCAGGTACTGGAGTAATAGCAGGTGGTGCGATGCGTGCTGTATTTGAAAGTGCTGGTGTAAAAGACGTTTTAGCTAAATCTAAAGGTTCTTCTAACCCTCACAACGTGGTAAAAGCTACTATCGATGCATTAGTTAAAATGAGAGCTCCTCATAAAGTAGCTATGCAACGTGGAGTAACTATGAGTAAAGTATTTAATGGTTAATTCTATATAATCATGGCAAAAGTTAAAATTACTCAAGTTGTAAGTGCAATTAAAAAGACTGAAAACCAAAAAAGAGTATTAGCATCTTTAGGTTTAGGAAAAATTAATTCTACAGTTGAACAAGAACTTACACCTTCAATAAAAGGAATGCTAAATAAGGTAAATCATTTAGTAGTTGTTAGCGAGTAAGCATTATGAAATTACATACATTAAGACCTGCTAAAGGTTCTGTAAAAACATCGAAACGTATAGGTAGAGGTACTGGATCCGGCAGAGGAGGTACTTCAACTAAAGGTCATAAAGGAGCTAAATCCAGATCAGGTTATTCTTCTAAAATTGGATTTGAAGGTGGTCAGATGCCATTACAGCGTCGTTTACCTAAATTCGGTTTTAAAAGCCTTAACAAAATCGAATTTAAGCCAATCAATCTTGATGAATTAGTTGAATTGATCGAGAAGACTGGTGCTTCAGTTGTAGATATAGCTTTAATGAACCAAAATGGTTTGATCGGTAAAAACGATAAAGTTAAGATCTTAGCTAGAGGCGAAGTGAAATCAATTAAAGCAGAAATTATTGCTCATGCATTTTCAGCGACAGCTTCTGAAGCTATTGCAGGTGCAGGCGGTAAAGTTACTCTTATAGGCTAATGAAGCGTTTCATTACTACTTTTAAGAATATATTCTCTATTGAAGAATTGCGTACGCGAATCTTCACAACCATCATGTTCCTAGTTATGTTCAGACTAGGTTCATTTGTTGTTTTACCAGGTGTAGATCCTAGTAAACTTGACGAAGGTGGGAATTCAGAGGGTATTTTAGGTGTTATTAATACATTCTCAGGTGGTGCGTTCAATAACGTGTCTGTATTTGGGTTAGGTATAATGCCGTATATTTCAGCTTCAATTGTTTTACAACTATTGACATTCGCTGTTCCGTATTTCCAACGTCTTCAAAAAGACGGTGAATCCGGAAGAAAGAAAATAAATCAGTATACAAGAATCCTGACAATTGTAATCACTGTCTTCCAATCAATAGCTTACCTAGCGGCAACTCTTGATAAAGATATGATCTACGAAGGAATGGACTCCCAATTCATGAACGCTGTGAGAATTATCACATTGATTTCAGGAACAATGTTCTGTATGTGGATTGGAGAGCGTATTACAGAAAAAGGAATTGGAAATGGTATCTCAATGCTGATCATGATTGGTATTGTATCGCGTTTACCATTTGCATTAATGGCTGAAGTGCGTTCTAAAAACCTGGAAGGTGCTCTTCCATTATTGATTGAATTTGCAGCATTGTTCTTTGTAATTATGTTGGTGGTTCTTGTGCAGCAAGCTACAAGAAGAATTCCAATTCAATATACAAAACAAATAGCTGGGGGTAAGCAAGTAGTTGGTCAACGCCAATACTTACCGTTGAAATTGATTGCTGCGGGTGTAATGCCAATTATCTTTGCACAGTCAGTGATGTTCCTACCTGCAATCATCGGATCTTCATTTGCTGATACAAATGACTTTGCGAACTCTGTTGCAGCAACATTCAATGATCCTACTTCCTGGCAATATAACCTGTCATTTGCAACAATGATTATTCTCTTTACTTATTTCTATACTGCTATTACAGTTAATCCGAACTCAATTGCAGAAGATTTAAGAAGAAATGGTGGTTTTATTCCTAGTGTTAAGCCAGGAGCAGCAACATCGGAATATATTGATGATGTACTTACTAAAATCACACTACCTGGATCTTTATTCTTAGCTGTGTTAGCCATTCTACCTGCATTTGCAAGTATGTCTGGAATTGAAAAGGAGTTTTCATACTTCTATGGCGGAACTTCTTTATTAATTATGATCGGTGTTGTTCTTGATACGCTTCAACAAATTGAAAGTTTCTTGTTGATGAAGCACTATGATGGAATGATGCAGACAGGAAGAGTTAAGGGAAGATTAGATACAGCTGCGGTTTAATATAAAATGGCAGTAATTCATTACAAGTCTAATGAAGAGCTAGAGATTATTCGTGAAAGCGGAAAAATACTTGGAAAAGCTCATGCAGAAATTGCAAAAATCATTAGACCAGGAGTAAAAACGAGTGAATTAGATAAAATAGCTTATCAATTCATTGCTGATAACGGAGGTATCCCTTCTTTTAAAGGCTACAATGGTTTCCCCTCCACGCTTTGTATATCTGTGAATGAAGTTGTTGTTCATGGTTTTCCAAGTGGATATGAATTAAAAGATGGTGATATTATCTCTGTCGATTGTGGTGTAAAGTATAAAGGCTTCCATAGTGACTCTGCTTATACATACCCGGTTGGAAATGTGAAAGAAGAAGTTTTAAAACTGCTTCGAATTACAAAAGAGAGTTTATATAAAGGTATTGAACAAGCTGTTGCCGGTAATAGAATGGGTGACATTGGCTATGCAGTACAATCGTTCGTTGAAAAAGAAGGTTATTCGGTTGTTAGGGAACTAGTTGGTCATGGATTAGGCAGAAGTCTCCATGAAAAGCCTGAGGTTCCTAATTACGGAAATAGGGGAAAAGGGCTAAAACTAGAAGAAAATCTGGTTATTGCCATTGAACCGATGATCAATCTGGGTAAAAAGAATGTAGTTCAGGAGAATGACGGCTGGACAATTCGGACCTATGATCGCATGCCTTCTGCACATTTCGAACATACGGTAGCAGTAAAAAAGGGAAAACCAGAAATTTTGACTACCTTTGAGTTTATTGAACAAATTATTAATATTTAATTCATCGCATGTCAAAGCAGGCATCAATTGAGCAGGATGGTAAAATATTAGAAGCATTATCAAACGCAATGTTTCGTGTAGAATTGAGTAATGGACATCAGGTTATTGCTCATATTTCAGGAAAAATGCGAATGAATTACATTAAGATATTGCCAGGGGATAAAGTAAGAATGGAAATGTCTCCGTACGATTTGACTAAAGGAAGAATTGTATTTCGATATAAATAATAATTAAACATATAAATCAACAAGACGATGAAAGTAAAAACATCGATCAAAAAAAGAAGTGTAGATTGCAAAGTTGTCAGAAGACACGGCAAACTTCTAGTAATCAATAAGAAGAACCCTAGGTTCAAACAAAGACAAGGTTAATATAATAGAATAATACTATGGCAAGGATTTCTGGTGTTGATATTCCCGATAACAAAAGAGGTGAAGTTTCATTGACTTACATCTACGGTATTGGTCGTAATTCAGCTCAAAGTATTTTGACGAAAGCTGGTGTAAACTGGGATAAGAAGGTTAGTGAATGGAATGATGATGAAGCGAATGCAGTTCGTGCGATCATTGCTTCTGAACACAAAACTGAAGGTGCTCTTAAGTCTGAAGTACAATTAAGTATTAAGCGTTTGATGGATATCGGCTGTTACAGAGGTCTTCGTCACAGAAAAGGATTACCTGTACGTGGTCAGCGTACAAAAAACAACTGTCGTACTCGTAAGG
Organism: Cytophagaceae bacterium; assembly: GCA_021151805.1. Lineage (GTDB taxonomy): Bacteria > Bacteroidota > Bacteroidia > Cytophagales > Cytophagaceae > Cytophaga. Next base: position 52,946 of record JAGKWN010000001.1, read on the forward strand.
GTAAGCGTAAAACAGTTGCAAACAAAAAGAAGGCAACTAAGTAGTAATTACTGAAACTGAAATTTAATTCAGAATATGGCTCAACAATCAACTGCCGCGAAAAGAAAAGATAAGGCTAAAAAAAGAATCGTAGTGATCGAACCAACAGGTCAGGTTCACATCAGGGCTTCTTTTAACAACATTATCATTTCTGTTACTAACAGTACAGGTCAAGTAATATCTTGGGCTTCTGCTGGTAAAATGGGATTCCGCGGATCTAAAAAGAATACTCCTTACGCTGCTCAGGTTGCAGCGCAAAACTGTGCTCAGGTTGCCTTTGAAGGTGGCATGAGAAAGTGTGAAGTTTTTGTAAAAGGACCAGGCTCAGGTAGAGAGTCTGCAATTCGCACCATCCAAAATGCTGGTATCGAAGTGTTAACAATCAAAGATGTTACACCAATGCCACATAACGGATGCAGACCTCCTAAAAAGAGAAGAGTCTAATTATTTTAATTGAACATTAATAGTTAATAAGAAATGGCACGTTATACTGGCCCTAGAACTAGAATCTCGAGAAGATTTGGTGAGCCTGTAATGGGAGATAGCAAAGCGCTTCAAAAGAAGAACTATGCACCCGGAATGCACGGTAGAAATAAAAAAAGAAAACAATCTGAATATTCTATTCAGTTGAAAGAAAAGCAAAAAGCTAAATACACTTACGGTGTATTGGAAAGACAATTTGCTAAAACTTTTGACACTGCAGCAAGAAAGCAAGGTATCACTGGTGAAAACCTTTTGAAAATGCTTGAAGCTCGTTTAGATAACACAGTTTACCGTTTAGGTATCGCTACATCTAGAAGAGCTGCTCGTCAACTTGTAATTCACAAACATATTGTTGTGAACGGTGATGTAGTTAACATTCCTTCATACCAATTAAAACCTGGCGATCAGCTAGGTGTTCGTGAGAAATCAAAATCACTTGAAGCAATTACAGATAGCCTTTCTACTCAATCAGCTAAGAAATTTACTTGGTTAGAGTGGGATCAAGCTAGCATGTTAGGTAAATTTGTAACTTACCCTCAACGTGAAGAAATTCCTGAAAACATCCAGGAACAACTGATTGTCGAGTTGTACTCTAAATAATAAATAAACATAATCTAACTATATATTTATGTCTATTCTTTCTTTTCAAATGCCAGAAAAAGTGGTTATGGAAAAAGCAGACGATTTCCATGGTCTGTTTGAATTCAAACCTCTTGAAAAAGGATATGGTGTAACTATCGGTAATGCTTTAAGAAGAATTTTATTATCTTCTCTTGAAGGTTATGCGATCACTGGAATTAAAGTTCCTGGTGTGTTACATGAGTTCTCTACAATTCCTGGCGTAAGGGAAGATGTAACTGAGATTATCCTGAACCTTAAACAAGTTCGTTTCAAAAAGATTTCTGACGTGAACGAAAATAAAATCGTTGTTAGCATCAAGAAACAAGCTTCTTTCAAGGCTGGTGATATTGCTAAGTTTACTTCTGCTTATCAAATCTTAAACCCGGAATTATTGATCTGCAACGTAGATTCTAATTCTAACTTTGATATCGAGTTAACACTTGAAAAAGGTCGTGGTTATTTGCCAGCAGAAGAAAATAAACCAGCAGAACAAATCTTTGGTTATATTCCAATCGATGCAATTTTTACACCAATCAAAAATGTAAAATACAGCGTTGAGAATACAAGGGTAGAACAAAGAACGGATTACGAAAAACTAATTCTTGAAATATTAACTGACGGATCTATCCATCCTGAAGATGCATTGAAAGGTGCTGCTAATATTTTAATTAAACACTTCATGCTATTCTCAGATCAAACAATGACGTTTGAAGCTGTTAAAGCTGAAGAAGAAGAGACTGTAGATGAAGAATTCTTGCACATGAGAAAACTTCTGAAAACTTCTCTGGCTGATCTAGACTTGTCTGTACGTGCTTACAACTGTTTAAAGGCTGCAGATATCAAAACATTGGGAGAGCTTGCTACTCTTGATATTTCTGATATGATGAAGTTCCGTAACTTTGGTAAGAAGTCTCTTAACGAGTTAGAACAGTTAATAATTGATAAAAACTTATCCTTTGGAATGGATACGGCTAAGTACAAACTTGACGAGGATTAATCGCAATGAGACACGGTAAAAAAGACAATCACCTAGGTAGAACAGTAACTCACAGAAGAGCTTTATTATCAAACATGGCTTCTTCTCTGATTCTTCATAAAAGAATTTCTACTACAGTTCCTAAGGCTAAGGAATTAAGAAAATATGTTGAGCCATTGATTACTAAGGCGAAAGCAGATTCTACGCACAGTAGAAGAACGGTTTTCTCTTATCTTCAGAATAAGGATTCAGTAAAAGAACTATTTGATAATGTTGTTGACAAAATCGCAGCAAGACCAGGTGGATACACTAGAATCTTAAAAACAGGTGCTCGTATTGGCGATAATGCTGATATGTGTATCATTGAATTAGTTGATTACAATGAAACTTACGTAAAAGAATCTGAAGTCAAAGTTGCTAAGAGAACTCGTCGTTCTTCAGCTGCTAAAAAAGATGATTCTTCAGAATCAACAGGTACTGAACCACAAGCATAATGCTAACACAGCACAAATGTTTAATAATATCTTAAATAAAAAAGGATTTGACTTTTGTTGAATCCTTTTTTATTTTGTCTAAATTCAACTCATAAAGAATGAAACTCCACGAACAAAAAGAAGCATACTTAATGCTTGAAGATGGTACCTGGTACAAAGGAATTGCAGTTGGTAAAATCGGGACTACTTCAGGGGAGATTTGTTTTAATACAGGGATGACCGGGTATCAGGAAATCTATACCGACCCTTCGTATTATGGTCAAATCATTGTAAATACAACCAGTCATATTGGTAATTATGGTGTTAAAGAAGATGAGCAGGAATCCAATGGAGTTAAATTCAGCGGATTGGTTTGCAGAAACTTCTCCGAAATGTTTTCAAGAAAGGATGCAGACGGTTCATTGCAAGCATACTTTGAGAAAAACAATATTGTAGGAATCAGTGACATTGATACACGCGAATTGGTAAGACATATCCGTAAAGCTGGTAAAACAATGAATGCTGTGATCTCTTCTGAGATCCTGGATGTTGAGAAACTTAAGCAGGAAGTAAAGAATGTACCTTCAATGAAAGGGCTTGAGCTTTCCAGCAAAGTATCTACAAAAGAAAGTTATTTTTTAGGCAATCCGGATGCTAAATATAAAGTAGCAGTATTGGATTTAGGAGTTAAAACGAATATCCTTAGAAACCTTACTGAAAGAAATTGTTACCTGAAAGTTTTCCCTGCGAAAACTACATATGCTGAAATGCAGCAGTGGGCTCCGAATGGATACTTCATCTCTAACGGTCCTGGAGATCCTGCAGTAACAAGCTATGCGATTGATACAGTAAAAAATATCCTGTCTGATAATAAACCAATGTTTGGTATTTGCTTAGGTCACCAGATTCTGGCTGAAGCAAACGGAATTCCAACTTATAAAATGCCAAATGGCCATAGAGGTTTGAATCATCCGGTAAAAAACTTAATTTCGGGCTTGTCAGAAATTACTTCACAAAACCATGGTTTTGCTGTGGATGCGAATGCGGTACCTAAAGACAGCAATGTGGAGATTACACACATTAATCTTAACGATAACACAGTAGAAGGCATCCGTCTGAAAGACAAAAATGCATTCTCTGTTCAGTATCACCCGGAGTCTTCTCCAGGGCCACATGATTCCAGATACTTATTCGACCAATTTGTATCAAACTTAAACTAGTATATTAAATTAATTTAACATAAAACGAAAATGAGCTTAATAGAAGAAATCGTTGCGCGTCAGATTTTTGACTCAAGAGGAAATCCTACGATCGAAGTAGATGTAATTACGGAAAATGGTTTAATCGGTAGAGCAGCAGTTCCATCTGGTGCATCAACTGGTAAACATGAAGCAGTTGAGTTGAGAGATAATGACAAATCAATCTACATGGGCAAAAGCGTTTTAAAAGCTGTTGCAAACGTAAATGATATCATTGCTCCTGAATTGATCGGTTCTCATGTATTTGAGCAAAACCTGATAGATCGTTTAATGATTGATTTAGATGGTACTCCAAACAAAGGTAAATTAGGTGCTAACGCAATTTTAGGTGTTTCTTTAGCATTAGCTAAAGCAGCAGCTCAGGAAGCGGGCTTACCATTATATAGATATGTAGGTGGTGTTAGTGCTAACACATTGCCTGTACCAATGATGAACATCATCAACGGTGGTTCTCATGCTGATAACTCAATCGATTTCCAGGAGTTTATGATTATGCCAACAGGTGCTAAATCATTTACTGAGGCTATGCGTATGGGTTCTGAGATTTTCCATAATCTTGCAAAAGTATTGAAATCAAAAGGCATGTCTACAAACGTAGGTGATGAAGGTGGTTTCGCTCCAAACATCGCTTCTAACGAAGACGCTTTAAAAACTGTTATCCAGGCAATCGAAGCTGCAGGTTACAGACCAGGTGAAGATGTTATGATTGCATTTGATGCTGCTTCTTCTGAATTCTACGATGCAGAAACTAAATTGTATCACTTCAAAAAATCAACTGGTGATAAGTTAACATCTTCTCAGATGGCTTCTTATTGGGCTGATTTAGTTAAGCGTTATCCAATCGTATCTATCGAAGATGGTATGGATGAAGATGACTGGGCTGGTTGGGCTGAATTAACTAAACTAGTAGGTGATAAAGTTCAGTTAGTAGGTGATGACTTGTTCGTAACAAACGTAAGCCGTTTACAGCAAGGTATCGATCAAGGAATTGCTAACTCAATCCTTGTAAAAGTTAACCAAATCGGTTCTTTAACTGAAACAATCTCTGCTGTTAACTTAGCGAAGAGAAATTCATATACTTCAGTAATGTCTCACCGTTCAGGTGAAACAGAAGACAATACAATTGCTGATTTAGCGGTTGCATTGAACTGCGGTCAAATCAAAACGGGCTCTTGCTCTCGTTCTGATCGTATGGCTAAATACAATCAATTATTACGTATTGAAGAAGAGTTGGGCGAAGCTGCATACTTCCCTGGCAAGAACATGCGTAAGTAATATAACTAAAGGTCCCGCTATTAGCGGGACCTTTTTTTTTGTAAATTGCAGTATGAAAATACTTGAATGGACAAAAACACTTCCTCCCATCTTTAGGAATTTTTTCTTCCTATTCTCTATGGCATTTATTATTTGGATGATTTTTTTTGATTCAAATGATTTGATAAGCCAATACAAAATGAACAGTCAGTACAATGCTCAGTTAAATGAAAAGGAATATTATGAGCAGAAAATACTTGAAGTAAAAGCCGAACAGGAAGCTTTACTGAAAGATAAAGTAAAGCTTGAAAAATTTGCCCGTGAGCATTACTTAATGAAAAAGCCAACAGAGGATATATACATTCTTGTTGAAGAAGAATAGTCGCCGTTAATTTCTCACCTTACTATCTTAATGCCTGAGGGCATTTGTACAACCATCATTAGTTGACATGAATAAATATACTCGATACGTTATCATTATCTGGACACTCTTTATAGGAGGCTTGTACACGCTTTTCCTATGGACTGTATTGATTCGTTTTAATTACCTGGGTGCATTTGGTGATATGCCTGATCTGGTTAAGCTAGAGAACCCTAAAAACGAATTGGCTTCAGAAGTGTATTCATCAGATGGAGTATTGTTAGGTAAATATTTCCGCGAAAACCGTAGCCCTGTTTCGTATTCAGAAATTTCTCCGAATGTAATCAATGCATTGGTTACAACAGAAGACATCCGTTTCAGAGATCATGCAGGAATAGATTTGAAAGGTATGTTTGCCATATTCTATTATATGGCGAAAGGAGATCAGCGTGGTTCAAGTACGATTACTCAGCAGCTTGCTAAAAACTTATTCAAGACACGTGGTGTGCAGAAGAAAGGGGTATTGGGTTATCTGCCGGGCTTCAATATTGTTATAGCGAAAGTGAAAGAATGGGAGCTGGCTATTTCATTGGAGAAGATGTATACGAAAAATGAAATCCTTGCTTTGTATTTAAACACCGTTGATTTCGGAAGTAATTCATTCGGAATTAAAGTTGCGGCAAAAACATTTTTTCAAACCAGCCAGGATAGTTTATCTATTCCACAGGCAGCCATGCTCGTGGGTTTGCTGAAAGCGCCAACTTCTTATAGTCCGATTTTAAATCCTGAAAATTGTTTAAACAGAAGAAACACCGTTCTTGAATTATTATTCGAAAATAAATTCATTACACAAATTCAACTGAATACGTTAAAAAGGCAACCGATTGGATTGAACTACGAAGTGGAAAATCATGCAGACGGATCGGCAACGTATTTCAGAACGATGCTAAGTAAGTATTTACAGGAATGGTGTAAAGAGAACAACAAAGATCTTTATGGCGATGGATTGAAGATCTATACAACGATTGATTCGCGGATGCAGAATCATGCGGAAGCAGCGGTTGCTGAACATATGAAAGTGCTACAACGCAGATTTAATAAGCATTGGGAAGGCGAGAAACCATGGCGCTACCAGAACAAAACGGAGATCCCGAATTTTATTGAAGATGCTGCTAAAAAAACAGAACGTTATAAAGCATTAGAAGCAAAATACGGCAAAGGGAACGACTCGATCATGGTTGAGTTCAAAAAGCCAGTAAAGATGACTGTATTCAGCTGGGATGGAGATATTGATACGTTGATGAGTCCGTATGATTCGATCGCTTATTACAAACATTTTCTGCATACAGGTTTTATGACGATGGATCCGTATAGCGGACATATCAAAACCTGGGTAGGAGGTATCAATTACAAACATTTCCAGTATGATCACGTGCAGCAGAGTAAGCGTCAGCCAGGATCGTCGTTCAAGCCATTTGTATATGCTACTGCTATTTCTCAGGGAATATCACCGTGTACGCTGGTGCCTGATCTTCCTATTACATTCGAATATGACGAAGATGGCAAGCATATTATATGGACACCACGCAATGCAGATTGGGTATACTCAGGCGACTCGTTGAATCTTCGCCAGGGGATGGCGCGTTCGATCAATACAATTGCTGCCCGTGTAACAAAAATGGTGGGTACAGAAAAAGTCATTGAGATGGCTCATAAGTTGGGTATTGAAAGCGAACTACGCCCTGTACCGTCTGTGTGTCTGGGATCAAGTGATGTGAATGTGTTTGAAATGGTAGGTGCATACAGTACGTTCCTGAATAAAGGTGTATGGACCGAACCTATTTTTGTAGAGCGTATTGAAGACAATAGCGGCAATATTATTTATGAGGCTGTACCAAAGCGTAAAGATGCGGTGAGTGAAGAAGTAGCAGCTGTGATGGTACATATGCTTAAAGGCGGAACAGAAGAGCGTGGTGGTACTTCGCAGGCACTATTTCAGTATGATCTTTTCAGAGGTAATGAAATGGGTGGTAAAACAGGTACGTCTTCAAATTATTCGGATGGCTGGTTTATGGGCGTATCAACAAGGCTTGTAGGAGGCGTATGGGTAGGTGGCGAAGATAGAAGTATACATTTCAGAACTTCTGCAACGGGAGAGGGTTCAAAAACTGCGTTACCTATTTTCGGATTATTTATGGAAAAGGTTTATGCAGATACTACATTGGATATAAAAATGGGCAGGTTTAAAATGCCTTCCAAGTTGAGTATTAATATTAATTGTCCGCGTAGGCCAGAGCGTGAAGTGGTAGACAGCCTTGCAATCATGGAAGAAGAAGACCAGTTGCCGGATGAAGAGATTGTGGAATGACGATGTTTTAGGTTTTAAGTAATACGTTTTAAGATTTTATTCTTAAAACGAAGGGGGAATATTTTATTAATATTTATTTTATGAATTTTAAATCAGCTTTGGTAATAATTTTTATGGTATTGCATTTGACTCCGTCAAAAGCACAATCGATAAATAAAACGGTTATCCGAAATACAGACTTTGCTTTTGAACTTTTTAAAGAAGCATTTAAAAAAGACACAAGTATTTGCCTTTCTCCTTATAGTATTTCATTTGCTTTATCAATGGCCTATGGTGGTGCTCGTAATGAAACGAAAACACAAATGAGCCAGGTACTTCACTTTGATGAGAATCTGGATAAATCGAACGAAGCATTCTCAGAAATTCAAAGGCAATTGAATTTATTTAAAGGTGATACATCCATTCGGCTTGCAATGGCAAATGCAATCTGGAAAAGAGATGAAGAAAAAGTATACCAGAAATATATTGATATGCTTAACAAATATTATGGGGCGCCGTTGTATCCAATCACAACTTCTAAAGCTGTAAATGATTGGGTTAAATCAAAAACTAACAATAAAATTGATAATGTTATTTCTGACGAAACATTAAAAAAAGCTAATGTAATATTGACCAACGCTATTTATTTTAAAGGTAATTGGCTGCATGAATTTGATGAGAAGAATACAAGGAAGGATACATTTTCTGTTAATAGAAATAAAAAAAATATTGTAAACATGATGTATCAAAGAAATAGTTTTAACTATTATCAGGATGAATACAGTCAGGTTTTGGAAATGCCTTATAAAGGCGATGGGCTTTCAATGGTTATTGTGTTGCCTAAGCCAACATACTCGCTTTCTGAATTGGTAGCAAACATAGATGCGCAAACATTTGGAAACTATAGATTGGGATTAGCAGAAAACAAGGTTGATGTCTACTTACCAAAATTTAATTTTACTTCTGAGTTTGAATTGTCAAATGAATTAAAAGAAATGGGTTTAGTAGATCCATTTACTCCGGTGGCTGACTTTTCCGGAATTGCTCCTAAGGGATTGTATATCTCAAATATTATACACAAAACATTTATTGAAGTTAATGAAAAAGGGAGCGAAGCTGCAGCTGTTACAGCAGTAGTGATAACTAAAAGCGCACAGCCGCAAGTAATTCAATTTAATGCCAACAGACCTTTTTTATTTTTTATTACGGATAAGCAAACAGAGACCATTTTATTTATGGGTAGTGTTGTGAACCCGGTAGAAGTAAATGGTAAAGATGCTAAAGTCTATACTGGCCCACGAAGTAATGGAGGCACAGCACCTCCGTCTGTTGGACCTTAAATAAGATTTAACAATTGTTCGCTTTAATATAAACGAACAATTGTTAAAGCATCCTTAAAACATAGAACTTAAAATCATCCCGCAAAATCATCAAACGCCCGATCTGCTACACGGATGATATGATTTCTGATAAATGAAGCACCTTCTCTCGCCCCGTCTTCAGGGTGTTTCAAACAACATTCCCACTCTAACACAGCCCAGCCCGGGAAATCATATTGCGCAAGCTTACTAAAGATGGACTTGAAGTTTACCTGCCCATCGCCTAAGGAGCGGAACCTGCCCGGCCTGTCGATCCAGTCCTGGTAACCGCCATATACACCGGAACGGCCGGATGGATTGAACTCTGCATCTTTCACATGAAACATCTTTATATGCTGATGATAGATATCTATATAGTCCAGATAATTCAATTGCTGTAAAACAAAATGACTGGGATCATAGAGTATGTGCGCACGCGGATGATTATTGGTTGCTTTCAGAAAACGTTCAAATGTTATCCCATCATGCAGATCTTCTCCGGGATGAATTTCATAACAAAGATCTACCCCAGCATTGTCGAACGCATTGAGAATAGGCATCCAGCGTTTCGCTAATTCAGCAAAACCTTCTTCAACACTTCCTGCTTTGCGCTGTGGCCAGGGGTAAACGGTGTGCCATAGCAGTGCACCGGAAAACGTTGCGTGTGCTGTTAATCCTAAGTTCTCTGAGGCTTTGGCGGCGAAAATTAACTGTTGTGTTGCCCACTCGGTACGGGCCTGTGGATTGTTATGTACTGCTGCCGGCGCAAACACATCAAAGGCTGAATCATATGCTGCATGCGAAGCCACAAGCTGACCTTGCAAGTGGCTGGTTAGTTCACTTATCTCCAGGCCAGCTGCGTTTACAATACCTTTGATTTCGTCACAGTATGTTTTGCTCTCTGCAGCTTTTTGTAAATCAATGCAGCGAGAATCCCAGCTGGGAATCTGTACGCCTTTATAACCGAGGCTTGCAGCCCAATCACAAATATTTTTTAAGTTATTGAACGGCGCTTGATCACCCATGAATTGAGCGAGGAATATCGCAGGACCTTTAATTGTTTTCATTTAATTACGTTGAATGTTTTGTAATGGAATTTATATTGATAACCATTTACTGTTTTGTTTTCCGGAAGCGATTGCTGTTTCGATAAACTTCATGCCGCTTACCCCATCGGCAATGGAAGGGAAGTCAAGCATCGGATCCGGAGTATCTTTACGTTCAGCTTTATGAATGGCTGCAGCAAAGTTTCTGTAGATATTTGCCATGGATTCCAGATAACCTTCGGGATGCCCTCCTGGCACGCGGCAATGCGCAAGCGTCTGTTCAGACAAATAGGAATGATTACTTCCTGCCTGAAGAATTTGTTCCGGCTGATCATTTTGTTTCAGACGAAGAAAATTCGGATTCGATTGCAGCCATTCCAGACCGGCATTCTCGCCATAGATACGGATCTTCAATTCGTTTGCTTCGCCTTGTGCTACTTGTGTTGCAATGAGTACTCCTTTTACACCATGGTTAAATCTCAGGAGTATATTTGCATCATCGTCCAACGGTCTGCCGTCGACAAATGTGGAAATGTCGGCGCTTATTTCCTGAATGGTCAGTCCGGTAACATATTCAGCCAGATGCGCTGCGTGTGTGCCAATGTCGCCAACGCAGCAACTGATCCCCGCTTGCGACGGATTGGTTCGCCAGCTTGCCTGTTTTTGTCCGCCGTTTTCAATCGGATCTGCCAACCAACCCTGCGGATATTCTACAATTACTTTCCGGAGTTTCCCTAATCTGCCGGATTGTATGAGCTGCTTTGCTTCCTTAACCATCGGGTACCCCGTATAGTTATGTGTTACGCCGAAGAGTAATCCGGTTTCTTTTGCTTGCCTTTCAAGGTCGTTTGCTTCAGTAAGAGACAGCGCCAATGGTTTTTCACAGAGTACGTGAAAGCCTTGTTCTAAGGCCAAAGAAGCAGGCCGCGCATGTAAAAAATTAGGAGTTACGATGGATACAAACTGCATGCGTTTTTCAGCCGGAAGTAACGCTTCTTGCAGAATCATTTCTTCATAAGAAGCATAGATTCTTTCGGAAGGCAATGACAGTGAACTACCGGTTTCAATGGATTTTTCCGGATTGCTGCTGAAGGCACCACAAACCAATTCAATTGTACCATCGAGTGCAGCAGCCATTCTGTGCACACTACCAATAAAGCCATCGAGGCTGCCCCCGATCATACCCATTCTAATCTTTGTATTCATTTTAGTAACGCTTAGCAGTATGTAAAATAGTAAAAAATCTATTAATCTGGATTAAAATAAGAAAAGCGGAGCAGTACTTTGAACTCTCAAAATAAAATTGAAACTTGGTTTAACAAAAAACGCTCGGATATGAACAGATATGCAGTAATCGTGGCTGGCGGCTCCGGCTCAAGAATGGGGAGTGAAACACCAAAACAATTTTTACCGATTGGAAACGCACCTATTTTAATGCATACAATCAAACGTTTTTTTACAAGTAATGAACTTGTAAATATTGTGTTGGTTTTACCGCAAGAGCAGATCGAAAGATGGCATCAGTTATGTGAAAAATATTCTTTCTCAATTCCGCATTTGATTGTTTCCGGAGGTAAAAACCGTTTTCAATCTGTGCGTAATGGATTAAACAGCATAGGTGTGAATGAAGGGCTCGTGGCAATTCACGATGGTGTGCGACCGTTTATCAGCAAACGTATTATTGAAGAAACTTTTGCTGTTGCTGAGCAGAAAGGCAATGCTGTTGCGGCAGTAGGACTGAAAGATTCGATTCGTCTTATTGACAAGAAAGGAAATAAATCTGTTCAGCGTGAAGACTATAGAATTATTCAGACTCCGCAAACATTCAAGATCTCTCAGATCCGTGATGCTTTTCACAAGGCCGATACAGATCAGTTTACAGATGATGCAAGTGTGGCAGAAGCGGCAGGCTATAGCATAGAACTTGTAGATGGATCGTATGAGAATATTAAAATCACTACTCCTGAAGATTTAGCAATGGCCGAGGCCATTCTGAAAAAATTCGATTATTAGTATCCGAAGCTTTGTTTCGTACGTATATAAGCTATACACCAAGATCCAGCAAACATGTCAGATTTGCCCACAATTGCTGTTGTTTGTGCTGTTATTAAGCAACAGGAAAAATATTTCATCGCACAGAGAAGTGCCAGAATGAAAATGCCATTGAAATGGGAATTCCCAGGAGGTAAAGTAGAGAGCGGAGAAACAAACGTACAGGCAATTGTGCGTGAATTGAAAGAAGAACTGGATATTGATATCGATGTAATTGAAGAGCATCCATACTACTTACACAACTATCCGAATTTCATTTTAAAATTAACACCATTGGAGGCTGTTATCAAAGGCGGGAATCTGACTTTGAAAGAGCATGCGAATTACAAATGGGTTGCACCTGAGGATTTCATTAATTATGATTTTTCAGAAGGTGATATTAATATTGTAAAAGCGATCTGTAAACGAGACAGAGGTAACGCAGCTTAATTGATCTTACTATATTCATTGAGACTAAACGATACGTCTCATTATTCTTATGAACAACAACGATATTTTACGCAGGCTCAGATACACATTTGATTTTAATGATACTAAAATGATTGCTTTGTTTGCATTGGGCGACAAAGAGGTAACGCGTGCTGAAATAAGTAACTGGCTGAAGCGGGAGGATGATCCGGAGTTTCAGGAACTGTATGATAGAGAGCTGGCGGTATTTTTAAATGGCTTCATCGTAGACAAGCGCGGTAAAAAAGATGGACCGGCACCGGCACCGGAAAAAAGCCTGAGCAATAATACTATTTTCAGAAAACTTAAAATTGCGTTGAATCTGCAGGATGATGGTATACTGGAAATTCTGGCTTTGGCAGATATGGAGTTCAGTAAGCATGAGCTTAGCGCTTTATTCAGAAACCCGAGCCAAAGTCAATACAGGCCTTGTAAAGATCAGGTATTGCGTAATTTTATTCATGGCTTGCAGTTGAAATACAGAGGTGATTCGTAACGGATATATTTTCATCCCATTTTTTAGTGAAGAGTGTACAAAATGATTAGGCCTGTTAAGTAAATTTTTATGGATAATGCGTCAAAGACAATTAAAGAATGGGTAGATGAGTTTTCGTCTGACATGTTCTCATGGGCTTTTTACAAAACTTCCGATAAAGAAACTGCAAAGGATCTGGTGCAGGAAACATTCATAGCCGCTTTTGAGTCATTTAAATCTTTTGAAAATAGAAGTAAGCCCAAAACATGGTTATTTTCTATTCTTAAAAATAAGATTATAGATCATCATCGAAAAATGTATAAAAATGCTGTTGTATCTTCTGATAAAATAGTTGAAGAACACAGCACTATTTTATTTTCATATTTGTTTAGCGAAGAAGGAGAATGGAGAGAAAAAAACAGCGTATCATCTTTGGAAGACAATAGCATTGAATTGCTGGACAATTTTGAATTCAACGAGGTGTTGTCCAAATGTTTTCAAAAGTTACCAATAACCTGGAATTCCGCCATTCAATTAAAATATATTGAAGATAAAGATGCCAAGGATATTTGTCAGGAATTAGATGTATCAACGTCTAACTATTGGCAAATCATTCATAGGGCGAAGTTGCAATTAAGAGCATGTTTAGAGCAAGGCTGGTTTAAAAAATGAAAAGTTATAATTCGTATTTGATATCATGTCAGAAGGCTTCTTTTTTGATTGAAAAGAAACTTGGCCATGCATTGAATTCAAAAGAAACGGTGCAACTGTTCATACATAAACTTATTTGCAATGTTTGTCGCAAATATGAAAAACAAAGCCGTGCGCTGGACCTTATTTTAAGAAAAAAAATAGCAGAAGATGTTTCTGAGCCAGGTAATTTTTCGTTGGATGCAGAGTCATTGGATAAATTTAAGTATTTGATTAAAAGTAAATTACAGTAAATAAAAAATATTTTTTCTCTTTTTTGTAAGGAATCGCACGAGGCCGCGACTATACCATTGAAGTTAATCAAAACCCACAAACATTTTAACACAATGGTAAAGAAAACAAAAAGTATTTTATGGTCTGCAGTAGCTGCAGGTGCAATGTTAGGATCTGCAGGCATTTTTGCGAGCTGCAGTACGGAATCAAAGGAAGTAACTACTGAAATCAAAGCAGACAGCGCCGAACAAAAATGCGGAGCTGAGAAAAAATGTGGTGCAAGCAAGGACTCAGCAGAAGCTAAGTGTGGTGCAGCGAAAGATTCTGCTGAAGCTAAATGCGGGGCTTCTAAAGCAACTGAAGCTAAATGCGGCGAAGGTAAATGCGGTGCAGATAAAAAGAAATAATCTGCTCAAAGGCGGAGTAGTTGCTCCGCCTTTTTTATTCATCTAATCTTTGGATAGTATGATTGGTATAGGTTTTAGAAAAGACTTTGCAAAAGACTTTTTAAGTTCATCCATTCTTAAGCCTGATTTTATTGAGGTTGCTCCGGAAAATTGGATTGGCATAGGAGGTTTCTGGAAGAAGAAACTTTACGAAGCTCTGGAAAAATATCCACTATATACACATGGGCTTTCTTTGTCTATAGGTAGTCCGGATGAACTCGACTTTGAATTATTAAAAGCTATAAAAAATTTTTTAACCGAGACAGGCGCAGAGATGTACTCAGAACATTTAAGTTATTCGAAATGTGATAACGCTCATTTATACGATCTGTTACCAGTTCCATTTACAGCTGATGCTGTTATGCATATCTCGAAGCGTATTCAAACCATACAGGATTTTCTTGAACGTAAACTTGCTATTGAAATTGTAAGTTATTATTCGCCGGTTGCGGCAGAAATGAGTGAGGTTGAATTTATAAATGCCATTCTGAAAGAAGCAGATTGCGATTTATTGCTTGATGTGAACAATATTTATGTGAATGGATTTAATCACTCTTATGATCCTTATGCTTTTATTAGTCAGCTTCCTTTAGAAAGGGCGGCTTATATACATATGGCGGGCCATGATCAGGTTTCAGAAACATTGATTATTGATACGCATGGTGAAGCTATTATTGATCCGGTATATGATCTGTTTGAATATACAATGAATCGGGTTAATCGTGATGTTCCAGTATTACTGGAACGCGATTTTAACATTCCTCAACTCCCCGAATTGCAAACAGAACTTGAACGGTTAAAAGCAATAAAAACAGAAACCCTGAAAAAAGAATTTTATGGCATACACCGATAGTACACAACCGTATCAGCGTATGCTGGCAAATTATACGCGCACGGGTATTGAAGAAAGAATACCCGGAACGAAGCAGGAGGGAATTCAACGCTACAGAACAATGATATATAATGTAGTGAATGATTCTTTAATCACTGCATATCCATTGACAAAAGGACTCTTGACTGAAGAAGAATGGAATGATAGTGTTCAGCATTTTTTTTCATCACATGCATGTCAATCGCCTTTTTTATGGCGAATGCCATTTGAATTCCTTGAGTTTGTAAAGATGAATGAGCTAACGCTCCAAAATAAATATCCGTTTTTAAATGATTTGCTTTTATACGAATGGGTAGAAATAGAAGTGTTCATGATGGAAGATATTGATGTTACTTATACATCAAAAGGGAAAATAGAAAATGGTTTATTAATGTTAAATCCTGCATGTGTGGTTCAATACTTTCAATATCCTGTATATGATAAGCAAATACAGGGTATTTCGAAAAAAGATAAAGGGCATTATTTTTTGCTTACACACAGAAATCCTTTAACAGGGCGTGTTTCATTTCTTGAAATTGCGCCTATGTTTGCACGAATGTTCGAATTTCTTTCAGATGAAGCATATACGATCGATCAGTTAATTGATCAATTTTTAAATGAAACTTCAATAACAATCGATCTCAACAAAAAAATCGAAATAATGGATTTTTTTAAAGCATGTATTGATAAACAAATTATTCTTGGATATAAAATAACAAATTAAAATACACAACTATGTTAACACAAAAATACGAAATGTATAAAAAAGCATTGAACAAACTTCAGGACATATCTTTATTGTTCATGCGTTTGGTCCTTGCTTATGGTTTTTATAATCCAGCATTAATGAAAGTTAAAAACATTGATGGAATTATTTCCTGGTTTGAAAGCATGGGCATGCCAATGCCTGCGTTAAATGCATATTTGGCAACGACAACTGAAGTATTGGGCGTAATATTACTCACAATAGGTTTAGGTGTAAGGATCATTACTATCCCATTGATGATTACCATGGTTGTTGCCATCGGAACCGTTCATTGGTCTCATGGGTTTGAAGCAGGAAATAATGGTTTTGAAATTCCTTTGTATTACATGCTTATGCTTTTTATACTGCTAACGCATGGCGCAGGGAAATATAGCCTGGATTATTTATTACGCAAAAAATAGTACCTATAGTTTATTTTCAGAAAACACCAGTATATTTTATGATGCTGGTGTTTTATTTTCTGTCAACGTTTATATTGTTGAAGTTGTATTCGGTATTTCAATCAGAAATTGTGTGAAGGAATTTACTCTTGATTTTACAGTTATTGTTCCGTTTAGTTTCTCAACCATTTCTTTAACGATATACAAGCCTAGCCCGGAGCCTGTGCTTTGATTGCTTGCCCTGTAAAACATATCAAAAACATGCTCGATATATTCAGTCGGAATTCCGATGCCATTATCTTTGATCAGAATGATTGTTGATTTTTTTGTGCTGGAAATATCAATATCCATGCTGGGTTGTTCTGCTTCTTTGCGGTAGTATTTGAAGGAGTTTGAAATCAAATTATTCAGAATGGTTTTAATTCTGTATGGATCGGAATACAAGTAGAATGGTGTATTGATCCGGATTGTTTTTTTCATTGCACCAGCCTGTTCAAAGAAACTAAGTTCTTCAAAAATATCATTCAGTATAGATTCAAATTGTATCGGTTGTGTGATTAAATCTGTTTTTAAATTTCTGGAAAGCTGAATGATCTGCTGAATATGCAAGTCTAATTTGTTGATGCAATTTTCCTGCATGCGTACCAGTTCTTGAATAGAATCTGGATCTTTTTCATTTTTGATCAGCGTTACAAGTCCCATGAGCGAAGTTAATGGAGCCCGCATGTCATGCGAGGTACGATATACGAAGCTGTCTAATTCTTCATTTAGTTTTTTCAGGGAATTATTTTTTGAGAGTAGTTTATTGTTCAGGCCGGTGAGTTTTAAATTTATAAATTGATTAACCCGGAGAATTACATAGAAAAATAAAATACAGAAAAGTATTGTTGTGATATAGTTGAATTCATATTCATACAAGTTTGTTGTTGTATCATTACCCAACAATTTGTAATCCGTTGTTTCTAAAATAACAATCAGTGTGCTTGTAATCGCAAGTGAAAGTAAAATGTATTTATAATCTTCAATACTATAAAAGGCAAACGTTGCAAAGATGATAATCAGCATGGCAAGGTTCATTCCTGATTCGCGACCCAGCGATGCTGCTTTGACGAACATGAATACACTTCCGATTACCATCATAATCAACTTGGCCTGATTGTAATTTCCTTTTTTGATCAGGAATAAAACAAAAGGTATGACCGTAGAAAAGAATAATAAATAATTCAGGATGATCAGAAAGGAGAGTTTGAAAAATATTCCGATCACTAAATAGATAGAACCAAATAGCACTGCTACCAGACACATAGCCACAAGTAATTCAATACGTATGATTTCGTCATACGGAACTTGTCTGGCGGATAAACTTCTCAGGTCAATGAATTTGCGTATTATCCGGCCGCGGATAAAATCCAATATTTGCATGGGGAGCCAAATCTTAGATACGACTCAAATATAACGCAATAATTTTGAATAAAGTACCTGTGATTGAAATGGTTATTCCCTAATCTATTTTTTTGAATCTTGGAGTGGATATGCCATTAAGGAGAATGTGTTCTGAAAACATAGCTAAAGGACGTACCCAGAGTTGTCCGGGGCTTTTTACTGCAAAATAAACAACTAGATCTTCTTCTGTTTCACTGTGTTTGGCGGTGCCTATTACTTCGTATTGGTTTCCTTTATAATGCAAATAGAGGCCCGGGCTGATCAGGTTAGACATGGTTACAATATTGAAAGTTTGCTGTCGATTTCTTTTGAAACAAGATATCCAATTTCGATCAGTTTTTTAACATCTTCCGATAAAGATTCGACGGGCTCATTGTTTTTTATTTTATGTTCAATTTTAGTTATTAAAGAAGCCAGCTTTTCAATAGAGAGAATGCGCACACAGGATTTATATTGATGTAAACTAAAATCAATAGCTGTAGCATCTTTCTTATCTAATGCAGTTGCAATTTCCTGCAGCAGCTGGGCGTTTTGTTTTTGGAACATCTCCAGCATTTCCCTGTAAATAACAGCACTGTTTTTGGAGAGCTTTTCTATAAAATCAAAATTGGAATAGACAGGTGTAAATTCGCTTTTAACAGCATTTTTAAATACCCAGGTATCAATTACCGTATAAAGATCTTCTTCGGTATAAGGCTTACCAAGGTGTGCATTCATGCCGGCTTCAAGACAATTGTTTATGTCTTCCTGAAATACATTTGCAGTTAAGCCGATGATGGGTGTTTTTAGTTTATTATGACGTAACTGTTCTGTTGCCTGTAAACCATCGCATACAGGCATCTGCATATCCATGAGTATAATATCGTAGTTGAATGATGATGCTTTGTTGATTGCCTGCAAACCATTTTCAACAATTTCATACGTACATCCTAAAGATTGTAATGTGTATGCAGCTAGTGTCCGGTTCATCTCATTGTCATCAGCAACTAAAACCGTTACTTTTTTAGGGAAGGGTTTAATGGAAATTTTTGTTGCGTCGGTGTCAATATTTTTTTCGCCTAAATGAAATGGCAGAACAAAAAAGAAACGTGTACCATAACTTTTATCCCGATCATTTGTGAATACAGGACTTTGAACGTTTATTGTGCCATCCATTAAATGGACGATTTCTTTTACGATTGACAAACCCAGACCGGAGCCTCCATAATTGACCGATATGGAATCGTTTGCCTGCGTGAAGCTTTCGAAGATGTCCTCCTGTTTATCGGGTTGTATACCTATACCAGTATCAGTAACGGAGAATTCAATGTAATAAACACCAGCTTCATTTTTTATGAATTGAATCTGAACAACAATGCCTCCGTGAGTGGTAAATTTTAAGGCATTGCCAATGATATTCACCAGAACCTGTGAAATACGTTGTGGGTCGCCAATAAGATAATCCGGAATTTTGTCATCAATGATTAGACGGAAGTCAAGATCTTTTTCTGAGGCTGTATGCTGAAAAGGACTTAAGACAGATCTGATAATCTCTTTGAGATGAAAAGATTTTTTTTCAATGGTAACTTTTCCTTCTTCAATTTTACTGATATCTAAAATATTTCCGATCAGCTTTAATAATAGTTCGCCGGAAATAGAAATGTTTTTTAAAAGTGTTTTTTGTTCAGGTGTTAATTCCTGTTTATTCAGAATGTTGGTAAAACCTAAAATTGCGTTAATAGGAGTGCGGATCTCATGACTCATATTTGATAAAAACCGTGTTTTAAACTGGCTGGCGCTTTCAGCCTTCTCTTTTGCAATCCGCATCAGATCCTGTTGCTGCAAGGCTGATAGTTCCGCTTTTTTCAGCGGTGTAATATCAATGATCGCACCATGCATCACTAGTCCGTTTGATTCTTTTGTCACATATCCGTTCGAGATCAGGAATTTTTCAGTACCAGTTGATGTACGTATTTTAAATTCATGCGAGTAGCTTTGATTCGGTGTGAAGATTTCATTTCTTCTTTTTTGAACTTTATCCGGGTCTGCATCAACGACCAGTGAATCTATAAAGTCTGGTGCAGGGATAGTGTTTTTATTTACTTCAAAGATGTTATACATTTCATTTGACCAGGATGTTTCCTGCTTGTCAATGAAATATTCAAAGGTTCCCATTTGAGTAAGCTGCTGAGCATATTCAAGCAATGTGTTTTTTATTTTTAATTCCTTTACAATTTCTCTTCGTTGTTTTATATCCAGTAAAATGAAATAGTAGGATGATACTAAAACCAGGAATCCTAAAATACCTGATAAAACAATCATAACAGGAGCATTCTTATTGAGTGTTTCGGCTGTGTTGGTGCGGGAAATCAATAATCTTTCTTCATCTTGTTTCATCTGTTCAATAATGCGGTTGACCTGCTCTGTAGAAACCTGGCCTTTTTTCATTAAGGCAATTATTTCAGTTTGGTCTGCATTGCTGTTGGAAAGATTTATCAAACTGTTGAATAGAAAAAAACGCTCGTTTAAATAAACTTTTAATGTGTCTATGTATAGCTGTTGTTGCGGGTTATCTAATATTAAAGAATCAATTATGTGAAGTTGATTTTTAATATCCTTTCGTGCTACTTCCTGTTGTTCAAGATGAGTAACATCTTTAGTAAGCGCGTAGCCTCTTACTCCGGATTCTGCATTTTTAATATCAGAGTGAATGCTCTCCAGATTTAGAAATACTTTATTGGTATGATTTACCCAATGGTTTGCCGAACGCAGCCCCTGAATATTGAAATAAGAATATACAAATGCTGAGACAAGTAAGAGAAGAGCAATAAAAAAAAAGATATTAAGTGCGCGGGTTGAAAGCTTCATTATTTTATCTATTTATCTACTGTAGCTGGTATTAATTATACACCAATCAATACGGATACAGTAGATAAACAGATAAGAATAACAATGAAATATTAGGCGGAAGGCTATTTATTTAACTTTGGTTAAAAGATTTTGAACCGCAATATCCATTTTATTGAATTCAAACGCATCCAGAACTTTTTGCATGGAGGCTTTAATTTCCTGATGCATTAAATTTCCGATGCTGCCCTCGTGGGTATGATTGATTGTATCCAGGGCTGTGAATGTTTTATTTTCAATCATTCCGCCAACTTTTTTATATGCATCGCGGAAAGGAGTTCCTTCAAGAACCATATTATTCACGACTTCCACGCTATACATGTATAAATACTTAGGATCTTTAACGATGTTCTCTTTTATCTTTACTTGCTTCAGCATAAAATTGGCAATACGCAAACAGTCATTGATATCCTGAAAGGCAGGAATGAAGTTTTCTTTGATCAGCTGCATATCACGGTGGTAGCCGGAAGGAAGGTTTGCCATGATCATAGAAATTTCATTAGGCAAAGCTTGTAAACGGTTGCAACGCGCACGGATTAATTCAAACACATCCGGGTTTTTCTTATGCGGCATGATGCTTGAGCCTGTTGTAAGCTCATCCGGCAGAGTCATGAAGTCAAAGTTCTGGTTCATGTACAAACATACATCCATAGACATTCTGCCTAATGTAGCTGCAATAGAGGCAAGAGCGGCTGTAACATTTTTCTCTGTTTTGCCACGGCCCATCTGTGCATATACCACATTGTGGTTCAGTTCTTCAAAGCCCAGTAAATTCGTAGTCATGGTGCGGTTCAATGGAAAGGACGAACCATAACCTGCTGCAGAACCCAATGGATTTTTGTTGCTGATGCGGTATCCGGCAAGCATCATCTGCATATCATCTGCCAGGCTTTCTGCATAAGCACCAAACCATAAGCCAAAAGAAGAAGGCATTGCGATCTGCAAATGGGTATAGCCGGGAATGATTACAGATTTATATTTGTCGCTTTGAGAAATAAGCGTGTCGAATAATTCTTTTGTATTCTCAACCGTTTCCCGGATCGCATGGCGTGTAAACAGTTTAAGGTCCACAAGCACCTGGTCGTTGCGTGAACGGCCGCTGTGAATCTTTTTTCCAAGGTCGCCCAGGCGGCGTGTTAAAATAAGTTCAACCTGAGAATGTACATCTTCAACACCATCTTCAATGGTGAAATTACCGGCTTCAATTTCTTTATAAATTGTACGAAGTTCGGTTAACAATACAGGCAGTTCTTCTTTGCCAATCAACCCGATGCTTTCAAGCATGGTTATGTGTGCCATTGAACCAAGTACATCAAACGGAGCGAGGAACAGATCCATTTCGCGATCTTTGCCAACGGTAAAACGTTCGATGTCTTTATTTACTTCTGTATCTTTTTGCCACAATTTCATAACAGGCTTAAGGCTTAAGGCTAAAAGCTTAATGCTTGATGCATTATACTTTTAGCATGTGTGTAATTTTTATAATAGCTCTCAATAATAAATGGAGAAGATGTTCAACAGCAGCTTTAGGCGTTTCGCCTTTGGCTTTAAGCTTTCGCCAATACTATTTCGCTCAATACTTTAATATATTTCTCAATCCCTTCTTCGATCTCGATCAGCCAGATGAATTCGTTGGCTGTGTGAGAACGTGCAGAGTTCCCCGGGCCCATTTTAACAGATGGTACAGGAATCAATGCCTGATCGGAAGTCGTAGGAGAGCCGTATGTTTTTGCACCATGTTTAACGGCTGCGTGTACCAGTTCATGATTCGGATCAATGAATGAAGGACGCAAGCGCACAGAACGCGGATTCACTTCAGACTGAATGTTGTCGTCGATGATCTTTAATACTTCTTCATTTTTATATTCTTCCGTGATGCGGACATCAATCGTAAAATGGCATTTCTCCGGAACAACGTTGTGCTGGTAACCTGCATTGATAATGGTTACAGACATTTTCATCGGTCCAAGGTGCGGAGATACGCGTTCGAATTTATAATTACGAATCCAGTCGATATCTTTTAATGCGATGTAAATAGCATTGTCGCCCTCTTCACGTGCAGCGTGACCGGCTTTACCGATTGCTACACAATCAACCACCATCAAGCCTTTTTCGGCAACTGCAATGTCCATTAACGTTGGTTCACCTACGATTGCAAAATCAATTGGTCCTAATTTAGGATATACCAATTCCAAACCATCAAATCCTGAAATTTCTTCCTCTGCAGTTGCAGCAATACAGAAATTGTATTTCAGATTTTGCTCGTTATAGAAATGCAGGAACGTAGCAATCAATGAAACCAGGCATCCGCCGGCATCGTTACTTCCTAAACCAAATAGTTTACCATCTTTCACGATTGGTTCAAACGGGTCGTTTGTATAACCAGGGTTGGGCTTAACCGTATCGTGGTGTGAGTTTAATAAGATTGTGGGTTTGTTTTTATCATAGTGCTTATTGAACGCCCACACGTTATTTTTTTCGCGAATCGTTTCAACACCACGCTCGACTAAAAAAGTATTTAAGATCTCTGCGGTATTATGCTCTTCTTTACTGAACGACTCTGTTTTGATCAGTGTCTTCAATAATTCAACGGCATCTTTTTGTAATTTCTGTAACATGGCTTTAGTTTCGAGTTTCCAGGTGCTAGTTACTAGATTGATTTGCTAGCCTTCTTTGACTCTAATTTTAATGAATAAATTCTAATTTATTTCTATTGTCTAGAACCTAGTAACTAATTACTAGCCACTAATTTTGTTCCTACTGCTTTATTCTCATTAATCAATTGCACCAGTGATTCTGCCTGACAAATAATGACAGAAGAAACGCCGGCATTAATAGCTGCAAATGAATTGTCCAGTTTCGGGATCATACCTTTGTTGATCACACCGGTGGATTTTAATTCTTCATATGTTGCCGGATTAATATCGCTGATCACAGAGTCTTTATCTTCGAAATCTCTTAGTACACCTTTCAGTTCAAAGCAATACACGAGGTTCACTTCAAAAGATCCGGATAAAGCAACTGCTAATTCAGATGCTACTGTATCTGCATTTGTATTCAGCATGGTACCTTTGCCGTCGTGTGTTAGCGGAGCCACAACAGGTGTAATGCCTTGCGAAATAAGATTTGCTAATGGCAGAGGCTGTACTTTTTCTACATCACCTACAAAACCATAATCAATGCCGTTTTTAAGCGGTCGTTTGGAAGACAGCATAATGTTTGCATCTGCACCAGTCAAACCGATGGCGTTGCAGTTATTGGCCTGTAGTTTTGCAACAATGTTCTTATTGATCAAGCCACCATATACCATGGTTACAATCTTCAACGTTTCAGCATCGGTGATGCGTCTGCCATCAACCATCTGCGCTTCTATGCCGAGGCCTTTGCTTATTTCTGTCGCAATTTTGCCACCGCCATGAACGAGGATTTTATTTTCTTTCAGAGAAGCAAAATCTTTCAGGAAGCTTGTTAGTTTCGCTTCGTCGTCTATGATGTTTCCTCCGACTTTTATGACATATAACTTTTGCATTTCTTTTTTGCTTAACGCTGAAGGCTTAAAGCCTAAAGCAATGTTATTTTGAATAAACGATAAAGCATTAAGCTTTTAGCCTTGGGCTTCCAGCATCTTCTTCAGCACCGCCTGCGCGCTCCAAACTCTATTGCTTGCTTCCTGGATAACCAATGAATTCGGTCCATCCAGAATCTCGTCTGCTAATTCAATGCCACGACGAACCGGTAAGCAGTGCATCACTTTCGCGTTGTTTGTTAATTTCAATTTTTCATTGGTCATCATCCAATGGCTGTCCATGGAATGTACCTTGCCATAATCTTCGTACGAAGACCAGTTCTTTACATATATATAGTCTGCGCCTTCCAGTGCTTTGTCCTGATTGTATTCAATACGTGCACCGTTTGTAAATTCTTTTGCCAGATCATACCCTTCGGGGTGTGTGATCACAAATTCCACATCTGCTTTACACATCCATTCAGAGAATGAATTGGCAACAGCCTGCGGTAATGCTTTGATGTGCGGAGCCCAGGTTAATACAACCTTCGGGCGTGCTTTTGTTTTTGTTTCTTCGATCGTAATTAAATCTGCAAGAGACTGTAAGGGATGAAGCGTAGCGCTTTCCAGACTTACGATTGGTACGCCTGCATATTTGATGAACTTGTTAAAGAAATCTTCTGAATAATCTTCGTGCTTATCAACCAGGCGAGGGAAGGAGCGCACACCGATGATGTCGCAGTACTGACCCATAACAGCAGCAGCTTCACGAATATGCTCAACTGTGTTGTGATTCATAATCACGCCGTCCTGAGTTTCAAGTGCCCAGCCTTCTTTATCCATGTTCATTACAATTGTATCCATCCCCAGATTCTTTGCAGCTTTCTGAGTACTGATACGCGTGCGTAAACTCGGGTTTAAGAAAATCAATCCAATCGTTTTATTCTCGCCAAGCTTTTTGAATGCGTATGGATTTTTCTTCAGCTCCAAGGCATCTTTCACTAAACCCGGAATATCGGCAACATCTTTTACAGAAATGAAATTTTTCATAATGCTTAATGCGAAAAGCTTAAGGCCTAAAGCCTGATGATAATATTTTATTTTGTATGTTAATTTTAATTAAGTTGAATATCGAATGATATTCGTTTAGCTTTCGGCATTCAGCTTTGAACCTTCCGCCTTAAGCTCTTTGCTTTCGGCTTTAGTTACAAGGAATATCTTTTTTACCAGTAACTTTTACAACGTGTACACCAAACTGCGTTTTTACGATCAATGGTTTGTTGATTGTAGCGTTGAAACAGGAATCTTCGAACGGTTGTACCATCATACCTCTGGTGAACCAGCCTAAATTTCCGCCCTGCGTTTTTGTGCCGTCCGAGCCATATTGCAATGCCAGATCAGAAAATGATTTACCTTGCTGTAATTTGGCCATGATAACTTCTGCTGTATCCTGTGCATTTTTAAATTCTTCAGGTGTTGAAGCCATCGTTAAAATGTGACTGGCTTCTACACCCGGACAAGCGTGTTCTACAGGTTTTTTGCAACTGATTGTTAAAACAACTGCGAAGATAAAAGGATAAAGTATTTTCATTTTTTGGATGCTTAATGCTAAAGGCTTAAAGCCTAAGGCAAAATTATAATTAGTATAATGCCGACAATTAATTCATCGTTGCGGCGTTCCGCTTTTAGCTTAAGGCCTTAAGCGTTCCGCCTTCGGCCTTAAGCATTCTTCAGACTTTTTTCAAGCACTGCTTTTAATGCATTGAGGAATGCGTCTGCATCTGATTTTTTTAGATTCAATGCCGGAAGGATACGGATCGTAAATTTATCAGAAGAAGAACCGGTAAACATTTTGTATTCGCTTAACAGGGTATTGCGAACGTCTGCACATGGAATTTCAAGTTCAATACCAATCATCAAACCTTTACCACGCACTTCTTTTACACCCTGAATCTTACGTGCCTGCTCGATCATGTAATTACCTAACTGAGCTGTATGTTCGATCAGGTTCTCTTGCTTGATTACATCAAGCACTGCAATTGCAGCAGCACAAGCTAAATGATTACCTCCGAAAGTTGTGCCAAGTAAACCATGTTTCGGTTTCAGATGTGGAGCAATACTGATTGCACCAATCGGGAAACCGTTGCCCATGCCTTTTGCCATTGTATAAATATCGGCAAATACACCGGCATGATCATGAGAATAGAATTTACCGCTGCGTCCGTAACCGCATTGTACAGAGTCTGCTATATAAACAGCATTATATGTATCACAAAGTGAACGGATCTTCTTCAACATAGACACAGATGCCTCGTGGATGCCGCCAACACCCTGAATACCTTCAATGATCACAGAAGAAATTTTATCGCCATGCAGCTGGAATGTTTCTTCCAATGCTACTTCATCGTTCCATGGTAAAAAGATGATGTTATCTGTTTCGTTGACCGGTGCCACGATAGCAGGATTGTCAGTAGCAGCAACAGCTAATGATGTTCTTCCATGAAAACCCTTTTTGAAAGCAACAATTTTTTTCTTACCGTTATGGAAAGACGCAAGTTTTAATGCGTTCTCATTTGCTTCAGCACCTGAGTTACAAAGAAATAATTGGTAATCATCATGACCGCTTACTACGCCCAATTTATCAGCCAGTTCCTGTTGAAGGGAAATGATAACTGAGTTGGAGTAAAAGCCGATCTTATTTAATTGATCAGTAATTTTTTGTACATAGTACGGGTGTGAGTGTCCGATAGAAATTACAGCGTGGCCGCCATACAGGTCTAAATATTCAGTACCTGCAGCATCCCATAAGCGGGAGCCAAGTGCGCGGACAGGTTCTATTGGAATTAATGGGTATACGTCGAATAGTTTCATAATTATGCTTAAGGCTTAAAGCTTAAGGCCTAAAGCGCTTGAGATAGCAAACTGAAGGCTTAAACTAGTTAGTAGTCTTTTTTTTATTTTATATAGAGCAATTTGAAATTTAAAGCTTTAGGCTTTAAGCCTTTTGCGTTAGACATTCTGCATTACTTTCTTTTGAAGGTTAATTAGCTTTGCTTTCACAATGTCTAATTGTCCTGACATTTTAATGTAATTCTCTTCTGTTAAATAATTAAGATCTTTACTTAAAAAAAGAAAATATTCAGATTCATTTAAAGATCCCATCGCAATTTGAAGGAATCGATTAAATTCCCTGTCCGAGCTTTTAGCACAGCCTTCTGCAATATTAGCAGGAATCGATGCTGCTGCCCGCCTGAGTTGAGAAGTTATTCCATAAACTTCTTCTTTTGGAAATGCTTTGGTCTCTTTGTAAACTGAAAGAACAAGTTCGTGGGAATCTTGCCAAACAGTTAAGTTTTTGTAATTCTTCATAGCTGATTAAAAATGGTATTGTGTATTGATAGAACTTTTTGCTTTAGGCCTTAGGCTTTCAGCATTAAGCTATTTAAAAGCTTGCAGCTTTTAATCGTAACCCCGTCGTTTCTTCTAAACCGAACATCAGGTTCATATTCTGAACGGCATGGCCGGAAGCTCCTTTTAACAGGTTGTCGATGATGCTGACAATCATTAACTGGTCACCGTGTTTTTCAAGGTATAGTAAGCAGTTGTTCGTGTTTACCACTTGTTTCAGATCAATGTTTTCATCAACCACGTGTGTGAACGGATGTGAAGCATAATACGCTTTGTATTTTGCTACAGCTTCTTCAAGTGTCCATTCGGAAGGTGTATACATGGTTGCTATGATACCACGTGTAAAATCTCCACGGTATGGAATGAAATGAATGTTTTTATCTAAAAACGATTGCAGATTTTTTAAGCTCTGACGGATCTCTTTTAAATGCTGGTGATTCAATGCCTTGTAAACAGACATGTTGTTGTTTCTCCAGCTGAAGTGTGAAGTCTGTGATAACGATTGTCCGGCCCCCGTCGAACCTGTTATGCCAGATACATGCACATCGTTTGTTAATACTTTATTTGCAGCAAGTGGCAACAATCCCAATTGAATAGCGGTAGCGAAACAACCAGGGTTTGCAATGTTCTTTGCATTTCTGATTTTATCACGCTGCATTTCAGGCAAACCATAAATAAAATCATTGCCTTCTTTTTCAATACGGAAATCCTGACTTAAATCAATGATCTTGATATGAGACTCAACCGGATTTGCCTGCAAGAACTTTAATGCATCACCATGGCCCACACAAAGAAATAAGACATCAATATCGTTTCTTAATTCACCGGTGAAAACAATATCTGTACTTCCGATCAAGTCGGTATGAACCTTATAGATTGGGTTGCCGGCGTTACTGTTGCTGTGTACAAACACAATCTCCGCGTTCGGGTGATTCACCAGAATTCGAAGCAACTCTCCGCCAGTATATCCTGCACCTCCAACGATGCCTATTTTTATTTTTGTGTTCATTATTTTTTGCTTAAAGCTTAAAGCCCAAGGCTAAAAGCAATTCTAATTATTGAGACGATTAGCTTTTAGCTTTACGCCTTCGGCATTTAGCCCTTTACATCTTCATTTACACGGTGGTAGATCATTGTCTGATTACCGAATATTTTAGAGAAGCCTTTTACATCATCTCCTGTCCATGCGTTGTTCTCTTCTCCGTATTTACCAAACTTCGCAGACATCAGGTCGTGCGCAGATTCGATACCGATCACGTGGAAACGGTATGGTGCAGCAAATACTTTTACCTTACCTGTAACATTCACCTGTGTATCTTCCAGGAATTTTTCAATGTTCCTCATTACAGGCTCCAGGAATTGGCCTTCGTGTACAAAGCTTCCGTACCAGGTAGATAATTGTTCTTTCCAGTACATCTGCCATTTTGTAAGCGTATGTTTTTCTAATGTATGGTGTGCTTTGATGATTACGATCGGAGCGGCAGCTTCAAAACCTACACGGCCTTTAATACCGATGATTGTATCGCCCACGTGAATGTCGCGGCCAATGCCGTAAGGTGCAACAATTTTGTTCAATTCCACGATCGCATCGGTTGACTTCATGCGTTTACCGTTCAAGCCAACCAACTGACCTTTTTCAAACTCCAGTTCAATTTCTTCCTGACCTGTTTTGGTTACTTGTGTAGGGAATGCACTTTCTGGAAGTGTTTTGTCAGAAGTCAATGTTTCTTTACCGCCTACACTCGTTCCCCAGATACCAACGTTGATAGAGTAGGCAGCTTTGCTCCAGTCGCGTACAACACCTTTCTTCTTCAGATATTCAATTTCTTCATCGCGGGATAATTTCATATCGCGGATAGGAGTAATGATTTCGATCCCCGGGTTCATGATCATGAATACCATGTCAAAACGAACCTGGTCGTTACCAGCCCCTGTTGAACCATGTGCTACCGCTGTAGCACCAACTTTCTTTGCATGTTCTGCAATGGCCATTGCCTGGAATACACGTTCAGCACTTACAGAAAGCGGGTAAGTGTTGTTACGCAGAATGTTTCCATACACCATGTACTTCACGCATTCGGTATAATATTTTTCAATGATATCAAGCGTAGTATGAGACGTTACACCCAGCTCGTAAGCTTTCTTTTCGATATCCGCCAATTCTTCTTTGGAGAAACCGCCGGTGTTTACAATGGCAGTATGTAATTCATAACCCAGGTCTTCGGTTAAATATTTTGCGCAATACGTTGTGTCTAATCCGCCGCTAAAGGCTAATACTACTTTCTTTTTCATTGTTTTATGCGTAATGCTGAAGGCTTAAAGCCTAAGGCTCTTCAGCTGTTATAGTTTAATTTTTTGCTTAACGCTCAAAGCACAAGGCCTAAAGCTTTTTCGTTTTGTTATAGTTAAGAGGATAGCTATATCCTCAAGAGTTATGTATTATGAGACGAAAAGCCTTAAGCTTTTCGCGTTCAGCTTTAGGCCAGACCTAGAAACGACATCATCTTATCGGTTCCTTTACCAAGAGATTTCAGCAGTTTGAAATTCTTGATGCGCTGCCATCTTTCCCAAAGTTTTGATTCGGTAATGAAATCCCACTTCTTCTTTTTCTTTTCTGCAGGATCGTATACCATGGCTGTACACATACACATCTTACGGTCTTTGCTTTTCAGGATCTCGTAATTGATACAGCTTGAACATCCTTTCCAGAAAGTTTCGTCGTTGGTAAGTTCAGTATAGTGCGCAGGACGGTAGCCCAACTCAGAGTTGATCTTCATAACAGCCGCACTTGTTGTTAGTCCGAATAATTTCGCATCCGGGAATTTTTTGCGCGACAATTCAAATGCCTTCTCTTTGATTTTTGTAGCAAGGCCATACTGACGGAAGTCAGGCGCTACGATCAATCCGGAGTTGGCAACATACTTGCCGTGGCTCCAGGATTCAATATAACAAAAACCTGCAAACTGCCCGTCTTTGGTAACAGCAATAATAGCTTTGCCTTCATCCATCTTCTGACGGATGTAGTCCGGACTACGTTTGGCAATCCCTGTACCGCGTGCTTTGGCACTCTCAGCCATTTCTTCAACAATGGCTTCTGCTAAGTGTTTATGTTCTGGTCCTGCTACTACTACTTTAATATCAGATACACTTGTTTTTTTCATTTCAAATAAGACGCTTCAATACTGGTTTGATCCTTTAGGTTCAACACGTATTAAAGATGGATTAAATACTGTTATGAAACTGTGAAATGTTTGTGATTAAGCCGGATTAAGGCTAAGGGTTTTGAAGATAGTTTCCACGTAGGAAACCAAAGGTTAAATCGGCCTAGGGCCTCGGTTGGGTGGGTGCAGAAAATAAGCTAACCGCCCCCAAATGATTTGGGGTTGAAAGAAATACGATGTAGTTAGACTTTTGCATTTAACCTTATTAATTCAGCAGCAAATGTAAATTAAAATATAAACGTATACAAAGTATTAAACCCTTTTTTTGAAGAATTAGTTTACTTTCAAAGGCTTGAGGAGAAATTACTTAGATCGGAAATATTCAGAAACATGAACAGGTGCCCGGAAAGAGAAACAACCTGTCTGTTGTATGCATTTATATTGAAATCAATTTATTGATAATTAGTGATATATGTGTAAGTTGAAGGGGCTTCTCCAGCTTTCAGAAGAGCATCTTTTTGTATCAAAAATGAGTTAATGGCGATAAATACAGGCTGGATACCAGTTTTTGAAGGCGTAAATGACAAAATAATGGTAGTTTTGTTGACTGAAAAAGGAAATCCGAGAAGAACAGAATACTATGATCATCATTATCGATTGCGAAGACCAGAAAGGGTTGATCCATAAAATTACAGGCGTACTGGCAGGTTTAAATCTTAATATTACACGAAACAGGGAATTCGTTGAAAAGCAGCTGAATCGTTTTTATATGCGTACGGTTGTTGAAGGTGATGTGGATGCAGCAGTTCTGAAATCGGCACTTGCAGCAGTTTTGCCTGTTGATCACAGACTCTCGGTGAGTACGGGCGAATTGAAAAAAATCGTCATCATGGTTACGAAGGAAGAGCACTGCCTGACCGAGTTGATCAGTAAATATTATTTTGGAAATCTGAAAGCGCACATCGTTGCGGTGATCGGAAACCACGAGCATTTAAAGGCTTACACAGAGAAATTCAATATCCCATATCATTTCATTTCACACGAAGATAAAAGCAGGGAAACGCATGAAGCCGAGTTGCTGGCTTGCCTGAAACAATACAATCCCGACTACATTGTGCTTGCGAAGTTCATGCGTATCCTGAGTGATAATTTTACATCGCATTACCCTTCCCGGATGATCAATATTCACCATAGTTTCCTGCCTGCATTCAAAGGTGCAAACCCATACAGACAGGCGTACGAGCGTGGTGTAAAGATCATCGGTGCTACCGCACATTTTGTAAATCAGGATCTGGATGAAGGACCGATCATTCACCAGGAAGTTATTCCGATAGACCATACATTGAGTCCTGTAAAAATGGCTGCTGCCGGTAAAGACGTAGAAAAACTGGTGCTTTCAAAAGCCCTGCAGCTGGTGCTGGATCAGAAGGTGTATGTGAGTGGTAATCGGACGATTATTTTCTAACCCTTGTATTCAAGCGGTTATGTCAGCGTGATAATTCGATAGAAAGTCATACTACCTAGTAATCTAATTCTTATCTCCCTGTAGTCTCCGCCTAATATATTCCAGGTATATTCCGCCTATGTTCCGGGTATCTTCCGGGTATGTTCCGTCTATGGTATAAGATTTATTTTTACTGAAAGATGCATTGATCTGAAAAAAAACAGCTTTTGGATAGCTGAAACAGCATTTTTTGTATTTCAAAGATCGTTAAAAAAGCCCGGAGCATCAATAGAAAACTCCTTTTTCTTCACACATGAAGCATTGTGGTGCTTTCCAATAAGTTAGGAATAAGTGCGATTATTATGTAGTGTTATTCTAATTTATTTAGTAAATTGCTAATAAAATTAGATAAAGTATGCAGATATTTCACACATTTCCTGAAGCCCTTCATGCGCCAGTTGTATTGGCAGATGGAGCTGTTGCTGCCGGTTTCCCCAGTCCGGCGGGTGATTATTTGGACAACCGGATTGATATTTTTGAATACCTGGTGCAGCACCCGACCGCTACGTTTTATGTGCGGGTAAAAGGCAACTCCATGATCAATGCATCTATTCATGATGGAGACCTGTTGGTGGTAGACCGTTCCATGGAACCGAAAAACAACCAGATCGTTGTGGCTATCATAGATGGGGAGTTTACGGTGAAACGCATCAGCAAATACAACAATAAACTCTACCTCATTCCCGAAAACGAAAAGTTCAAACCCATAGAGATCACAGAAACCATGGGCTTTGAAGTGTGGGGCGTGGTGACGTATGTGATTCATAAACCGTAACGCCGAAGGCGTTTAAAGCCTAATGCTGAACGCTAAAAGCCTAATGCTTGAACCTCTGTTCCGAAGCAATGCGAGCATTATTAACACAAAACTATTCATTATCAAACGCAAAAGCTTTAGGCCTTTAGCCTCAAGCCTTCGGCTTTAAAATGTACGCTCTCATCGACTGCAACTGCTTCTACGTTTCCTGTGAACGTGTCTTCCGCCCGGATCTGCGGGGAATACCTGTTGTTGTGCTTTCTAATAATGATGGTTGTGTGATCTCCCGCTCCGATGAAGCCAAAGCTATCGGCATTAAAATGGGAGAGCCATTTTTTAAAATGAAGGAATTGGTCCGCGATAAAAAAGTAACGGCCTTCTCTTCAAACTATACCTTGTACGGAGATCTTTCAGACCGTGTGATGAAAACGCTGGCTTCTATTGTACCCGACATAGAAGTATATTCCATTGATGAAGCTTTCCTGCATTTGAACATTCCCCATGCTGATCTTGAAACCCTGGGTCATACCATTCGCAATATGGTGCGGCAATATACAGGTATACCTGTAGGCGTAGGGATTGCGCCAACAAAAACACTGGCAAAACTTGCCAACCGTCTTTCAAAAAAAGCAGGTGGCGTTCATGTTATATATCCTGACACGATCGAAGAAAATTTAAAGAAGTGTGCACTCGCAGATGTGTGGGGGATTGGAAGAAGAAATGCGAAACGGTTGCAGGTGAATTTTATCGATACCATCGAACAGTTTTTAAACCAGCGCGAAGAATGGGTGCGGCAGAATTTTTCGGTGATTGGCCTGCGTATATATAAAGAACTGAAAGGGATTCCCTGTATTGACATGGAAGATGAGCTCACGGAAAAGAAGTCCATCTGTACGTCGCGTTCTTTCGGGGAATTGCAAAATACATTTGCACCTATTCAAGAGGCACTGTCTACGCATGCAGCCAGCTGTGCGCAGAAATTGCGCAAGCAGAAATGCGAGGCGGGCGGCATGTATGTGTCTTTATCCATGAGCCGTTTTACTACACAGGAAGGAGAGAAGTATTTTGGTACATACATCCGTTTCCCCGAGCCGACAAACGATACCGCCACTTTGATTCAATATGCTTCTAAAGGGTTGAAACAAATATTTTCAGCAGGAACGTATTACAAAAAATGTGGTATTACTGTTACCGAAATTGTTCCCGAAGAAAGGGTACAGCTTACGTTATTTGGAGAGAAGCAAGACTCCAGACAAGTCGCGTTGAATCATGCAATAGATGCACTGAATCAGAAGTTAGGAAGGAATGTATTGCGACAAGCAATACAGGGTTCTGATAACAACACCTGGAAACTGCGCTGCGAAAATCTATCGCCTGCTTATACAACAAGGATGAGTGATGTGCTGGAGATCAACGTAGGGTTTAAATAATTTTTTGGCAAAGATTTTGCCTTTCTAGCACTCCAATACATTCGCAGATTTCTTTCTTCTGAAAGTATTCTTATTTTCGTTTATTCTTTATAAATACATTTTATTCCATGTTTATGAAATACTTATACCTTTTCACATTTACTCTTTGTTTATTTTTTCAAACGCAGGCACAGCAAACCGAAGCTGAAAAAAAATATGCCCAATCGTTCATTGATGAAGATCTTAAAGCACAACAACAAACATTTATGATGCGATATCTTTTCACGTATTACTCGATCCATGAAGTACAGGATACTGCCACTAAAGGCACGCGTACCCTGCAGGTAATGAAAACAGAAATCAGGGATACATTAAAACCTTTTTTTAATACCATTACGGTGAATGCGCAGACACTTGAGAAGCCAATGGCTCATTTGACAAGTAAAAGCGAGGTTGGTTACCTGTTTAATTCAGAAATTGATCCGAAAGGGAAAGATCTCAAAGCATTTGAAGGACATGTCAATTACAATACGACCAGCCTTCCTTACAGGACTTATATGCAGATCTATTCAGATATAACATCTGTAACAGATGAATCCGGTAAAAATATTCTTGTGCAGGGAAAAGATACCATCCGTGATACATGGGCGGGATATCAATCCGGCGATCAGTTTTATACCACGGCGAAATTTACATATGACAATACAAACCATCCTTCCAGGGTAACAGTGAACGGGACTATAACCGTGAAGGTGCCTACTAAATTTTTAATTGTAACCTTTACTCCCGCAGAGGTTGGAATGTCCAAGGCGTTTCAGGAATATAAATTTACATTAAAAGAATGTGCCGCGGGCAAAGTGATTGTATCGGCCAATGGGTATGCTGCCAGCTCAGGTATTGAAGTTATTCCTGTTGGTCCGTCAAACGTTCGGTATAGAAAAGATCAGCAACGTTTCATGGGTGGTACTGTTTTTACAGACAGTTTTATACTGGAACTGGTAAAGAAAAGTAATAAACAGATAAGCGATGATTCATTAAAAGCTGTGTATTTCGATCAGTACTTAAACGATATGAAAACACGTCCGGTAAAATTAGAAACATTGTACAGCAGCCTTTCTAAAGGTAATATTCAGAAGGTTTATATTGTAAAGCCTATTGAATATTATACGATCAAAAAATCGTTCACACTTAAGTAATTCAGCGTTTATGTACAAACATATCTTTTTTTATACGATACTCAGTGCAACGCTTTTTTCCTGTAAGCATGAGGCAGAAAAAAATACCGGGACTCAACAGTCTGCTGTTGCTGAACAACCGGCTGATACGGTTACAAATATTACAACTTTTGTTCCGCGTGCAATAACACCGCCGATCAATGGTGTAAAGCCGCAGGTGGAAATAAAAACGGTACAGGCAAGTAAAGGGGATACACTGCTGTTTTCTACGGGCAGTATCATCATTGTGCCGGCCAATGCATTGGCTGATCAAAACGGAAAGCCTGTAAATGGTGTTTGCCAGGTTTTGTTTGAAGAATATCTGGATCCGGCAGCTATCTTATTATCCGGCATTCCGATGATTACTGAAGAGAATGGCAAATCATATCCATTCACTTCCGCAGGTATGTTTACTATCCGCGCAACGTCAGGCGGTAAGCCCCTGACCATTGCTGCCGGCAAAACGATAGAGGTGAAACAGGCTACGAGTGATCAAAAAGGTTCGTATGATTTTTTCAAATTCAATGAAGCCGAAAAGCATTGGGAAAAAACAGGAAAGACAGATCCTGAAAAAAATACCCTGAGCAAAGAAGTTGAAGCGTCGCAAGATGATAAACCGGTAAAGCCTGTATTGAAGAATGAAAAGTCTTTTACGTTTGATATGAACATCAATACAGAAGACTTTCCGGAATTCAAATCGATGCAGAATGTTGTCTGGCAGTCGGCAAAAGAAAAAGGATTTCCCGATGCGGAGAAAGATCAGGATAAAATTTTCAATACTCTTTGGTATAACATAGAATTAAAGCCTTATAAAAAAGATCAGTCAAAATATATTCTTCTGCTTTCCAATGATAAGGAAAGCTATCGTACGGTTATCATACCAACGCTGGAACAGAAAGAGTACGACAAGGCAATGGAAAGCTTTAATCAGAAGATGAAAGCATATGAAGCGAATAAAGGAACAGAGCAGATGCGACGCGAAACTCAGCGGGTAGGCGCCGAGATTGTACGCTCTATGCAGCTGTCTGCTTTTGGTATTTACAACCATGATGTCATTTGCAGAATGGGCGGGACCCCTGCGGTTTGTAAAGCACTATTTAAACAGACTGGGAATAAATATTTTGTGCCATTTAAAGCATTTCTTATTTCAAAGACATCCAATACCATTATCCAATATGGTACGGAAGGGTATGATACCTATGAGAATTTCTCCTATGACACCAATGATAAATATGGAATCCTGACATTGGATAACAAGGGTAATGTAGGCGTTGTTAGCGTAAAAGAATTTGAAACGGGTAAACAGACAAATGGCCAGAGTGCTTTTTCTGTTACGCCGTATCAGGGAAAGATCGCTACGTCAGAAGATCTGCGGAAGGTATTGATGAAAATGTAAGTGATATTTGATTTCAAATATCACTTACGTTCTTCCAACACAATCTTCTGATGGAAATGTTTGCTGTGATGAATGTTGTTCATCAGCTGATTTAAATATTTTGATTCTATTTCAAAAGTAGAATGCGTGCGGGATACAATGATGTTATAAATGGCTTCTTCTTTCACACCGGAATATTGCGTGAGAAATTTCAACAGCAGTTCTGCATCCTGCTCGTGGCGCGAACCAACATTAATGGTTAACAGCACCGGATACGATTCCTGTTTCTGCAGCACCACATCAAGTTTTACGGGCGAAAATTTAATACGCAGTGAATCTTCAAAATCATCCTTCTGATAAATTTCATCTTCCTGTAACATACATACGGAGCGCCCTGTGTTACCCGCTCTGCCTGTACGTCCGCTGCGGTTCACAAACTGCGCCTCGTTATCAGGCAGATGATAATGAATAACATAATTCAGGTCCTGTACGTCGAGTCCTCGTGCGGCAACGTCTGTAGCAATCAACACCTGGATACGTTTTGCCTTGAAGCCAGTCATTACTTTATTACGTTCATACTGACTAAGATCTCCATAGATGGAATCGGCAACTACAGTAAAACCTGCGAGCTGCTGCCCGAGTAACTTTGCTGCGGCTTGCGTGCGACAGAAAATAATGCCCCGCTCTTTTGAGTACTTTAATAAATAAGCTTTCAGGTATTCCAGTTTGTAACCGTATTGATAAGCGATGTATTGATGTTCAATATTGCGGTTGATTTGCTCCTGCGGTTTGATGCGGATCTCTTCAACGGCCGTGCCCATGTATTGTTGGGCCAGTTGTTTGATTGCGAAGGGCAGAGTAGAAGTAAAAAGCAATTTGCGTACATCCGGTTTGCAAATGCGTACGATCTTGTCAATATCTGGTTTGAAGCCCATGTTCAGCATTTCATCGGCTTCATCGAGGATTAAGAACTTTAAATAGGAGAGGTCAACGACTTTCCTTGATAGCAGATCCAGCAAACGGCCGGGCGTTGCTACCAGAATATGTTTGGGTGTTTCCAGTTTTTTAATCTGCTCTTCAATTTTTTTTCCTCCGTATACAGCTTCGGTATGAATACGAACAATGTATCGTGAAAATACAAACAGATCTTTTGCCACCTGTTGTCCGAGTTCGCGGGTAGGTACCAGTACCAGCACCTGTGTTTGCTGTAGTTTGGGATCTATCTGCTGTAAGACCGGTAAACCGAAAGCTGCGGTCTTGCCTGTACCTGTTTGTGCAACGGCAACAAGATTTTTGTTAGAATTCAGAATAAACGGAATGGCTTTTTCCTGAATTTCAGAAGGTGTTGAAATATTGTTTTCGCTGAGTGATTGAAGTAAGGGGGCTTGTAAGCCTAATTCAGAAAAGGTCATTAGCAGGGCAGATAAAACAGGGCACGTATTAAATAGGAATAAAAAAGAGACCTGTTAAAGTCTCTTTTGTAAATATCTCAGAAATTATTCGCTGGCAGGGTTTGCCGTTTTTCTGTAAACAAATGCACCGCTGATGTTGCGGCGAACAAATCTACCTGGCACGTCAGAGTTTAATAATTTGTTGTAAATATTGTTTGGTACATCAAAGTATTCGTACACACTTCCATCTGAATATTTTACTTCCAGCACACGTGCTTTGTATTGATAGTCGATCAAACTTGCGTTTGTAATGGTGTGCAAATATTCTTCTTTAAATGATTCAAGGGTTTCAGGAGCAATGCTGATCAGGAAATTATACGCTTCAATGAATTCTTTGCTTTTTTCTTCCGCTTCTAATTTGGCAGTTTCATTGTCGTTAAACTTATCCGGATGCCACTCCTTCATTAAATTTCTATAGATGGTTTTTAACTCCTTTAACTCTACGGTTTTATCTACGCCTAATAGTTTTCTATAATCGGCAACTTTTTTCATAATTCGGGTATTTTGCAATTCTGATTTGGACGGTACAAATATAACTATAAAGAATAAGGAAATGCCTTTGCAGGGCATTATTGAATGGTGATTTTTTTGAAAACAATGGTTAAATGAGCCAATTAAGCCTTTAAATGATGAAATAAAGAACAGCACATAAGTTAAAAACGTAGCACAAACAGATTAAAATATCAAACAAAAGGTTATCTTGTAGTATAACCAAATTTTGCTATGAAACCAGAAACAATCCGAGTTATTTCCAGGCTGATCATGTCTTTGGCAGCCATATACAATCTTTTTTGGGGTGTTCTTATTGCTATGTACCCTAAAGTAATTCTGTTTGATGAAAGTGATTCTATTTTTGTGATTATTGTATTGCAATGTGTGGGTATGCTGGTTGGGGTGTATGGCTTTGCTTATTATTTTGCGTCGCGGAATCCCGCAAGGTACTGGCCGATTATATTGGTAGGCTTGCTTGGGAAAATACTTGGTCCGATCGGGTCATTGCATTATATTTTTAACAACCAGTTAGATCCTAAGTTTTTCTGGGTGAATGTATTCAACGACTTGATCTGGATTATTCCGTTCAGCTGGATACTGTATCACGTATACAAACGAAACTTAGTGTTTGATGAAGATGAGGAGGAGGAATAGTGGGTATTAAGAAAAATGATAAAAACATCAACTAAGCTTTTTACACTGACATCTTTGCTTTTACTGATCATTGGGTCAATAGTACCGGATGTATATGGCGGGGCTGTATTTCGATGGTTAGCCTTTTTATCCGAGATTGTTTTTATATTTTTTTTACTAATAGAAAATAAAAAACAATATTGGCTTTATTCAGTTGCCCTGATTCTGATATTGCTGAAAGGTATCGGTTCTTTATTTAAGATTATGCACTGGCCCTTCGCTGGGCCCATGCTGATGTGTGGTATATTAGGTACAATGATGATGGCCTGTTTATTTTTATATAATTCGAAACAGGCAACACGCTACGGACAATTCATTTTAAGCATCTTTTTATTTTTACAATTAAGTATGCTTGTCTATAAAGTTGTTTTTGATGGCCACTATGATTTTTTATATTTTCATTATTTATATTATGCAGTGGCGCTGTTGTGTAGCATTCTGCTATTTAAAAAGAAATATGTGAATCCGGGCGATCGAAGTTTGATTCTGTATTTACTGGTTTATAGTTTATTAGTGATTCTTCACAACTGCTTTAAAATAGCAAGCGCCGCAATGTAGATTTGCGGCGCTGCCCTCTCTCACACACCCTCCAGTAAAGCGTTTAGCTCATCTGTACTGTCGGGTTTATCTTCCATTTCGGTTACATCAATTTCCAGATGTATGGTTTTTTCAGTAGTTGCCGCAGGTAATTTATTGATCCGTGCATAACACAACCGGCCTTTATCGCTTACAAACACCAGTATGTTATCTGAGTCGGGGTTCAAGGTTATTTCTTTCTGGTAGGTCCATACAGAATTTATTTTTTTATCAATCAGGAATGTTGTTGCTGGTGTGTGCAATTCATTCGTTGACTTTGTTCTGAAACGTGGGGTGATGTTTACTTTCTTTTCCAGCAGGTACAAGCGGTCGCAATTCCAGATGCCCAGTCTATTAATGGCGAAGCTTCTGTAGATTTCATCTTCTTTTTTTTGCTTCTTGATCTTACGGGTGATCTTTTCAATTTTTGCTTCATCTGCCGGTCTTTGTTCATAAAGCGATAAATAAATTTCATCGTTGATGTCGCAAAAATTACCTCTGCTTGCAATACTCATATATGCGC
The DNA here is from genome assembly GCA_021151805.1 of Cytophagaceae bacterium. Taxonomy (GTDB): domain Bacteria; phylum Bacteroidota; class Bacteroidia; order Cytophagales; family Cytophagaceae; genus Cytophaga. The sequence continues at coordinate 93,918 of JAGKWN010000001.1, forward strand.
TGAATTTTACATGCTTGAATTCAAAATTGATCAGATATTTATTTAACGGCGTTTCGCGTTCAAGTATCTCTGCCAATACAAGCTGGTCTGATTCAAATGCAGCCTGCAGTTTATTATTGTCTGCGTTTGATGTGCCAGTCCATACAGCTTCTTTATAAAAGTTTAGTTCCGGATATTTGTTTGTAATAGTGGGAAAGGTGAAAAATACATCATCGTACAAGCATATGGGTTTAACCAAGGTTACAGATTTTCCATCAATCGTTCTTTTCACAGCATCTGTTGCGGCCCATTCAATGGTCATTCCCTGCGATTCGTCTAAAGCTGCTGTTTCGGTTGCTGAAATTTTTTCGGAGGAATTTTCTTCTTCAGTAAGTTCATCTTTCATCACCGGCAGTTTAATCATGGTTTGCTTCCACTCATTGGTAGCCGGGTCAAAATAATACAGGTTGAAATCTGCATCCTTGTTTTTTGACGGCACCTGTAATCCTATTTCTTTTCCTTGTGCCAGCTGCAGCGGTTTGCCTTTTGCAGATGCTTCAATGTTAAACATGCCGGCACTTTCCATTTGCACCAAGCCACTGGCGGTTTGGTATTGCATGGGTATTTTTGAAATCAGGATATCTGCGGCAGTATGATATTCTGAGACTTTGATTTTTATATTACCGCTTGGTTTTTCACCTGAAGCTGTTACGAAAGCATTTGCAGGGATAGCAAGTTTGATTCCTTTTTTCGAAACCAGGTTTTGCTGCTTCGCAGGATTTATGGTAAATATTTTTGTTTGCCCTTCAATACTATTCAATACAGAATCTACAAATGCTTTCTGAATTGTGATAAGATCTGCAGATGAAGTATCGGTCTTCAGCTGTTTATTATTGTTGCAGGAAGTGATGCTTAGAGTCACTGCAATAAGGATCAGTAAAAATAACTGTCTGTAAATCATAGTCGGAGTTCGATTGATATATTACTATAATGTTATCTTTTAAAAAAGATACAGATACCTGCAATATTTTTTGATACCAATAAGCAGCTAGGTATCCTACCTAATATTAAGTATTTGTTAACTGAATAGGCCGCTTGCTAACAGTTATATAACCTCTCCATAATTTCTTCAGAATCTTGCGAACGTACTTTTGTGTCAAACAAAAAAACAATAATTGTTATGAAGAAAGGTTTACAAAGCATGCTTGTTTGCTTTGGCTTCCTGTTGGGTGCCCAGGTAGAGGTTACCGCACAGGTTGTCAAACTACAGGATTATGTGAATAAGAATTCAGCATTCATCGGAACATTTCAGAATATTGATTTCCATGAAGCTGGATTTTCGGGTCTTTACCCAATAGCGGGTACAAATGGAACAGAATTCTGGACTGTTTCTGACAGAGGTGTGAATGTCGATGCAGCGAGTGCGAACTTAGCTGCTTGTCGCCCGACATACGATAAGATTTACGGGTTTCAAAATTATGCTCCTAAAATACACCGCATCCGTGTACATGGGGATTCCATTCAGATACTGCAAACCATCACTATGAAGCGCCCTACTGGTGCGGCTGCTACAGGTTTGTTAAATCCTACAGGTTTTGGTAGTACTGCTGCAGAACAAGTTTCTACAGACACTGTATTGACTTGTACAAACTTTGCTTCTAAGATTGCTCCTAAAGATGTATGGGGTATAGATTCAGAAGGTATTGTTGTAGACAAGCAAGGCAATTTCTGGATCTGTGAAGAAGGTGGTCCTACCATCTGGAAACTGAACCAGAATGGTGTTGTATTAAAACGTTTCACTCCTTATGGAAATTTAGCTGGTATTGAACCACAGGATATCGCTATTGATACTGTATTCAAGTATCGTAAGAATAACAGAGGTTTTGAAAATATTGCAATTACTCCAAACGGAAAAATTTATGCAATGATTCAAAGTCCGTTGTTATATCCATCAAAAACAGTTGGTGAAGGAACACAAGTACACAGAATGCTTGAAATTGATCCTGCTACAAATGCAACAAAAATGTTTGTGTATCTGAACGATGGTATTATTGGTGCCTCAGGCGCGAACCAGATCCGTTTACGCGACTGGAAATTGAGCGACATGGCAGCAATCAGCGACTCAACTTTTTTAATCATTGAAGCTGCATTAAGAGGTGCTACAGATATTAAAAATATCTACAAAATAAATATTAAAGATGCTACTCCTGTTACGTCAGCTTTATACAATGGTTCAACTGTAGAAGCTTTGGTTAACCTGGCAGGTTTAACTGCAAACGGTATTGTGCCGGTTAAGAAAACTCTTTTTGCAGATATGTTCTCATTTGGTTGGGATCATGCCCTGGAAAAGGCAGAAGGTTTAGCAATTATTAATGACAGTACAATTGCCATCTGCAATGACAATGATTATGGTCAGGTTTCTCCTTTAGAAAACGGGATTGCCACAGCAACAGGTATTCAGTCACATTTAATAACCTATAGATTAAAAGGTGCAAACAAGCTGACAAATTATGTTACTTCTGTACCAGCGTTAGCACAAGGGGTAACAGGTTTAAGTACAGCTACAACTCCGTACCTTGTACCATCACAGCCAGGTGTTGAATTTACTTCCATCTTAAGTGTTAAAGATGATGTGAACGGTTACAAAATGGTTGGTATTCCGGATGGTTTAGGTGCATTCGATAACGGCAACGGAACGTTCACATTATTGATGAATCATGAATTAGGTGATACAAAAGGTGTGGCGCGTGCCCACGGTGCAATCGGTGCATTTGTTTCCAAATGGGTAATCAATAAATCAGATTTGTCTGTTGTAAGCGGTGGTGATTTAGCACAGACGGTGAACTTGTGGAACGGTACAGGTTATACAGCTTACAACACAGCTAACCCGCAACCAACACCATTCAACAGATTCTGTTCAGCAGATCTTCCAGCAGTAACAGCATTCTACAATGCAGCTACAGGTTTAGGTACGCAGGAAAGAATTTTCATGAACGGTGAAGAAGGTAACCTTAGCCGTGCTATGGCACACATTGCAACAGGTGCAGCTGCAGGAACTTCTTACGAACTGCCGGCATTAGGTAAGTTTGCATGGGAGAACTCAGTAGCAAGTCCGACAGCAGGCAACAAAACAATCGTTGCCGGTATGGATGATGGTAACGGTGGTCAGGTTTACTTCTACATCGGTACAAAAACCAATACAGGTACAGACATCGAAAAGGCTGGTTTAACAAACGGTAAATTATTCGGTGTTAAAGTATCAAATAACTATGTACTGGAAAGTTCAACACTTCCGGCAGCAGGTTCAACGTTCTCTTTATTTGATTTAGGAAATGCAACGAACCTATCATTGGCTGATCTTGAAACAAACAGCAAGAACAACGGTGTAACAACGTTCTTACGTCCTGAAGACGGTGCATGGGATCCGAAGAGCCCGAACGATTTCTACTTTGCAACAACAAACGCATTCAACTCACCAAGCCGTTTGTGGAGATTAAGCTTCAGCGATATCGCTACACCGGAATTGGGTGGTACAATCACTCCGGTACTTGACGGTACAGAAGGTCAGCAAATGCTTGACAACATTACTATTGATAATTATGGACACGTAATGTTGGTTGAAGATGTTGGCGGTAATGCACATGTTGGTCGTGTGTTCCAGTATACAATAGCAACAGATCAGTTGAAAGAAATTGCAAGACATGACAGCAGCCGCTTTGTAACAGGTGCTCCGAACTTCTTAACGATCGATGAAGAAGCATCAGGTATTCTTGATGTTGAAAGTATCTTAGGAAAAGGTAAGTTCTTAACAGTTGTCCAGGCCCACTATGCAATCGCAGGTGAATTTGTAGAAGGCGGTCAGTTGTTGGCATTCACAAACCCGGATACAAAAAAATCTCCTTCGATTGTTTCGCATGGTAAAACAGGTGTAAGCACATCTCAGAATCCCTACCTCGTGCCATCACAGCCAGGTGTTGAATTTACTTCCATCTTAAGTGTTAAAGATGATGTGAACGGTTACAAAATGGTTGGTATTCCGGATGGTTTAGGTGCGTTCGATAACGGTAACGGAACGTTCACGTTATTAATGAACCATGAATTAGGTGATACAAAAGGTGTGGCGCGTGCCCACGGTGCAATTGGTGCCTTTGTTTCAAAATGGGTAATCAATAAATCAGATTTGTCTGTTGTAAGCGGTGGTGATTTAGCACAGACGGTGAACTTGTGGAACGGTACAGGTTATACAGCTTA
>JAGKWN010000202.1 GCA_021151805.1 Cytophagaceae bacterium
CTATTATACCTTTCAAAAAAATTAAAAAGGCCTGACAAACACATTTGTTCCTCAGGCCTTTTAAAAAGAAAATTACTATTACTACTACTACTACTACTACTACTACTACAAAATATTTTCTATTTAACTAAACTGATCAGCTGTACATAGGTAGTATTCTCAATCATCACTTTCACTAAGTAAGCCCCTTCTGCCAGATCCAATGGAATAAAAGTAGAAGCATTAGTTAAATTTTTATCAGGTAAAGCCTGAACTGTTTTTCCTGTAATGTCAAGGATTTCAATATTAGCATCGCTACCAGTATGAGCCGCTTGAATAACAAAGCCCTTCGTTGACGATAAAATCTGCACAGCCGCAGCTGACTGAGATGCAACACCGGTTGTTACCGAGGTTCTGAATTGAAGTTCAAATCTGTCAACATCATCTGTTTTCAATCCGCTGAATTTATACGCCGGGCCCGAAACAAGATTTTCTGTTCCAAGTTTTTTATCCACCAGCACACACTCCAGCGCCGGATTTTGAATGTCCAACGCTAAGACATAATTACCATCTGCTGGTAGCTTAACACACACCGGAATAGACTGAGCATCTTCAACATTTTCCAAGGAGTTAATAGAATATTTTTGATTCGCCATCAATGTATATACAGAAGGTGTCATCCCTGAATTCAATAACTTATATGCATCTAAATCAAAATCAAAATCGGTTGTAGCTGATTCATTAAAACGTATAACAGCATCATCCTTTTGTACAGAGTTTTCTGCATGCAATGTTATCCGAATAATTTCATCTGAGCTTTGTCGTAAAAATGAAGTGTTTTGCAATGTCACCCGTGCATTATTATTGATTGATAAACTTGAAAAACCGCCTGTACCTGTTGTTACTACAAAGAACGCCTGCATTGGAGGAATAAATCTTGAACCATCGTTTGTGGCAACACCAGCCGCATAGCTCACTGCTCTGTTATTCGCCCCGTCCCAATAGTAAATAGCTTGCATAATATTTGTTTTCGTCCAGCCGGAAACATTGTCCCAATCAAGCACTGATGGATATGGGTTTCCTATAAAAATATATTTTTCAGGTGCAGAATTGTCGTATTGTGCACTTGTAAAAGTAAAGTTGTGGCTATAAGTACCGGTAAATGATAACGGCGCAGACGAAGGTAACGCTAATGAAAATCCATCACCTAAAGGCATTGGTGTAATCGTATTTGTTATCGCAGACCAGTTTTGAGTAGTAAAATTACGTGAATATAATTTCCAGTATGAATTCAGATATAACGGAGTTGTCGCTGCTACTTGTGCAGAAGTTACTCCACTGAATGGCACACTGATATAGTGTGTTTTTATTCCAACACTGATTCTAAGTCCCGTGACATTACCTGATATACTTCCCGCATCTGTTTGATTATAGGCTATGTTCCCTCCGGAATTAAAATCAATAGTTAGATAACCATTTGTTTCAAGAGTTCCGCCATATAAATTAACAGCACCTTTCACAGATGTAGCAGAAAATAAGGATACGGTGCCTGCAGTTTTATCAATGCTAAGATTATTTACTTCTGAAATGCCGGAAACAGCCTGTGCTGATGAACCTTTAAATGTAAGCGTACTTCCGGTTACTGTTGAAAATGTTCCGGTGTTTGAAAAGTTACCATACACAGCTAAATTTCCTGAAGCAGTTATTGAAAGTGTACCTCCTGATTGAACAAGCACATCTCTTGCATTTGCTGTACCGCTTATTACCGGCTGGTTTGCCAGGTTTGGTATAACAACATCCTGACTGGATGTCGGCACCCCATTGGGAGCCCAGTTGGCACCCGAATTCCAGTCTGAAGTCAATCCAAGCCAAAGTTTGGAACAGGTACTGATGGTAACAATTGAAACGGGCGACAAACTTGTACATCCGCCGACAGTAATTTTGATTCTATAATAAGTAGTTGAAGCAGGTGTTACAGACAGTGTGCTGTTCGTAGCTCCTGAAATATCTGCAAAACCAGATTCAGTATTGGTAACACTTGACTGCCATTTATAAGCTGTCGGAGTGCCATTATTCACTGCGCCTGTCAACACAATTGCTGTGTTACAATACGCCGAAGATGCAGGTGTACAGGAAGCAATTCTTCCGCATAAATTACGGCCACTGCAATTAGGTCCGCCACAATCAGGATTTATAATACCAAAAATAGAACTCTGATTTATACCTTTCATTGAACCTGTGGTTGTAATATCCCCACTCCCTGTTACAATTGCTGCTGCATTCTGTCCATTATAATTTCCTGTAATTGCAAGAAGCCCGTCAACGGCTATGTTACCGCCATTATTCAGGTAATTGCCGGTAACATTGAAATAACCGCCGGCTTCAATATTAATTTGTGTGCCAGCCTGGTTAACCTGATTGGTAACGGTAAGCAATGCGCCATTATATACATTGATGATACCTGCGTTTAAGTTAATCCCGCCCGCGAAAGAAACGTTTGTATAAATATTTAATACAGGACCTGGACTGCCTGAATTCATACTTAATGCCAATGGAATGGAGGAACCATTAGCTCCCGTATTGAATGTATATTCTCCGCCAGCATTGATATTCATATTCACGTTGGTAAAGTCCATCTTGTGATTAATGATCGCAATGTCTGTAGATGAAGGAACACCGTTACTCCAATTGCTTGCCGTTCCCCATGCACCTGCCTGAATGGTTGTGGTTGTTAGCGCATGCGCAGAATTTATCTGTAATAAAAAACCTATAAAAAGAGTTAAACAGATAGAAAATACAGATTTATATATCTTAGTCCTGCATATAACAATGACAACGTTATATAATAGCATAATAAATAAAATTTTAGCTTTGATGATAAGATCAGCACTTTTCAAATTGAGGCGATTTGCAAAGTGCTCGTTTTTAACAGCGTAAAATTATAGAATAATAATTATACTATTAGAATCAAAAAGTAATTTTAGCTTGACATTCTTCCTAAATGAATGGTATATATAAGAATAATACCATTAT